>JAJXTM010000035.1 GCA_021783875.1 Bacteroidota bacterium | reverse complement strand
TTATCAATTCTATGCTGCTTGGTGTTTCTCAATATTCTATATCGGGTTTAAGGAAAAATACTGCGTTATACAGCACCTTTTTTTTGTAATGGACATTTTATATATTTGCAACCTTATTTTGTAGGAAAGAAAATGGCTAAACAACAATCATTTGCTGATAAAGCAAAAGCAAAAAAGAAAATTGACGGAATCAGCGTTAAGTTGATTAAAACCGTTAAAACTTCAAAAGGTAGTTACAAATTTAACGAGAGACTAGTAAAATTAGATGATATCAGCAAAATTGCCGATATAAAATAATTATAAATAAATTTTATTGAATTTCAAATAATTTTAAGATTTTATAGGTTCCTTTAAAAGACTATCTTTCTGGAAATGAGTCTATTTTTTAATATTTGACTCATTTTCATAAAGGGAAATTTTATAATCAAATAATAATAAAATTTTGATGGGTCTATAAAGAAATTAAATTAATTATTCTTAAATCAACTTTAGACTTAAACTTCCTTCCAATTCAAGAAGTTTTTCTTTTATACCTAGTCCGCCTGAATAACCCCCTAATTTTCCATCTGAATTTATTACTCTATGACAAGGAATAAGAATCGGCAAAGGATTTTCTCCATTTGCTTTTCCTACTGCTCTTGTCGCTTTGCTATTGCCAATTAATTTTGCAAGAAGCATATAACTAATAGTCTTTCCGTAAGGAATATTTAATAATTGTCGCCAAACTCTTTTTTGAAATTCAGTACCATGGGTGTCTAATGGAATCGAGAAATATTTTCTTTTTCTGTCAAAATATTCGATAAGCTCATTGAAGACATTAAACATATATGGGTCATCCGGGTGCAGTGTGGTTATATTGAAATGTTGAAAAGAAGATCTTAGATTCCCAAAAGATATTTTTCTTATACCTATTTCTGAAGAATATATGTTAAATCGTATTCCTGAAATAGTTTGCTGAGCAAAAAACAAATTTTCTTTTTCCTCATTCATTGAAATAATTTCTTATTCGGAAATTTAAAAGAAAGAAAATAAAAAAGATACCAATTAAAAATTAAGACTTTAAAATAAGCCTTAATGCTTAAGAAGCTTCAACCTGAATAGCAGGATGCACATCTCTTTTAAGTAAACCTTCAATAGCCATTAAGGTCCCGCTTATAGAGGTTGGACAACTACCGCATGCCCCCTGATAATGGATTTTAACTTTATATCCGTCAATTCCCAATACTTCAAGTCCACCGCCGTCCCCGGCTAAAGCTGGTTTAACTCGTTTATCTAAAACTTCATTTATTAGTATTAATAACTCATTATCATTGTTATAAAAAGTTTGAATTTCTTTTTCAGCCGGAATTAATGATTCATTAAAACCATTAAGAAAGCTTATAAATGCTTTTTGTACTTGCCCCCAATTTGCTTGCTTTTCTTTTTCAATCGTAACAAACTTATCCATATAAAAAACAGAGACGATACCACTAATAGCGAAAATATTCTTGGCAAAAGGATCATTTTCAGCTTCTAAATTATTATGGAATTGTCTGGTTTCAAAGTTTAATAACTTTTTATTCATTACAAACTTTAGCGCATGGGGATTTGGCGTTAATTCGACATCGGTTATATTTAACATTAATATTCTCCAAAAGATTAATTGTAAAAATATTACAGAACTGCATGTGGTTCAAGGGATGCTAAAACAATTTTATCATAGGAGAATGTATATAGAAATATAAAACTTTGTCTTATATTTGAAACTAAAAAACATAAATAATGAAAAATATATTAATAGTGTTTACCGGCGGTACTTTTTCAATGATGATTGATGAAAATACAGGTGGAGCAATTCCTAGGTATTCGGGTCAAGAATTATTAGACAAAATTCCCAACGCTAAAAATCTAGCCAATATTACCTGTTATGATTTTGGGAAATATCCCGGACCGCATATGACGCCGGAATTAATGTTTCAGCTTTCAAATAAAATTAAGGAGTTGCTATCTTTAAATCCATATGATGGGGTAATAGTTACTCATGGAACAGATACTCTTGAAGAAACTGCTTATTTATTGGATTTGACTATTAAATCGTCAGTACCGATTGTTGTAATAGGTTCAATGAAGAATAGCTCAGAGCCAGATTGGGATGGTCCGACTAATCTTATTAATGCAATAACAGTATGCCTAAATGATAATTGCAAAAACTTAGGTGTTCTTGTTTGTTTGAACGGCGAAATAAATTCTGCAAGCGAAGTTACAAAGATTTACACTGAAGAAATTGATAGTTTTCATAGTCTTGACTTCGGGGCACTCGGTTTTGTTAATAATGGAAGAGTAATACTAAATCGGCTTCCGAGGAAATTAGAAACAATTGAAACCAAAAAGATTATATCGAATGTTGATTTACTTACTGTTTATGCAGGAATGAATGAAAAGTTTTTTAAATATTCGACTGATAGCGGTGTGGAAGGTATCGTAGTAGAGGCTTTGGGAGTTGGTAATGTACCTCCAAAAGCGTTTGACGGTATAAAGTATGCTGTAGGGAAAAATATTCCGGTTATATTAGTATCAAGATGCCCTGCTGGCGAAACGCTAGATATATACAGTTATCCGGGTGCGGGTAAATGGCTTCATAATTTGGGAGTTATTTTTGCTGAATATCTGAATGGACAGAAAGCGCGAATTAAGTTAATGGTAGCTCTTGGAGTCACAAAAAGCCAGCCGGAATTAAAGAAAATTTTTGAATCTTAAAACTCTTTATTTTAGGAAGTCAAAGATTCCAACTCTACTTTCTGAACTGAATTAATTTCTCTACCAAGAAATAATTGAGCAACTTCTTTGAATTTTGTCGGAATGTCGCTTACAAAAAACTCTTGATTTCCAAGTGAATTTTTATTTGTACATAAACCGACACGATCCAATTCGTTTTTTACTTCTTCAGCAGCTGCTATACCAGAATCAATTAGCTTAATACTTTTACCTATTACATCCTGAATAACTTCTGATAAAATCGGATAATGAGTGCATCCCAGTACCAATGTATCGATTTTTAATTCTCTTAAATCTTTTAAATATTCTTCAGCTATATCATAAGTTGCTTTATGTTTTATCCAACCTTCTTCTGCAAGAGGAACAAATAGAGGACATTCTTTTTCAAAGACCTCAATGTATTGATCGATTTTACGGATTTCATTAGAATAAGCTTTGTTGTTTACTGTGGAACGAGTGCCGATAACACCAATGCGACCGTTTTTGTTTTCTTTTGCAGCAAGATGAGCCCCTGGTTTAATTACTCCGATTATGGGCACATTAAAATTGCTTCTTATCTCTTTTAGGGCAATGGAAGATACAGTATTACAAGCAACAACTATAGCCTTAACATTCTTGCTAATTAAAAAACGTGCGTCTTGTATTCCATATTCAATAACTGTCTTGTTAGACTTAGATCCATAAGGAACTCGGGCAGTATCTCCAAAATAAATAATATCTTCTTTAGGTAATACAGATGCAATTCTTTTTACTACTGTTAAACCTCCTATGCCTGAGTCAAATACCCCAATCGATTTTTCCTTTTCCATGAAGTTCATTTTAATTACCTATAACATTGCAGTAATTGTTGATGTTAATTCAGACTTTATAAAGTCATTATCACTTTGAGATATTTTCTTACCGTTTCGATCAAGAACATAAAATGAATCTACAATATCATCCCCTTTAGTAGAAATTTTTGCCATATAAATTATTAGACCTAACTCACTCATCTTCGAAGTTACCTGATATAAAAAACCAAGTCGATCTGGAGAAAAAATATCAATGATGGTGTACTTCTTATGTTTTTCAAATTCAATTTTAATTTTACCGGCACGTTTAAAAAACTTACTTTCAATTCTCCACCACTTGGATTTCATTCGGGATATTTCCTGATTAATTTGGAGATTGCCTGCAACTACAGATTTAAGATCATTTTCGATTTTAGCATACCTTTCCTTTTCAATTTTTTCGTTAGTCCTAAAATCAGTTAAATTAAAAGTATCGATAACAATACCATCTTTGCGTGTAAAAATTTTAGCATCGTAAATATTTGCATCATTTATGGAAAGGACACCGCAAATTCGACTTAAAAGAGCAGGATAGTCTTTAGTTATAATTGTAATATTTGAAAAACCTTCAAATTCTTTAAATATAGCAGAAAGTGTCACTCCCTTCTGAATTTCTTCAACATGAAAGGCAATTTCTTTTTCGGAAAATTGCTGTGCATAACCCAAATCATTTATTGACGCTATGTGTTCTTTCACATGTTTTTCGGAAATAAGATTAGAATGTTTACTAATTTCTTCAGGAATTAAATAAATGCTTGAAATCAATAATTCTTCACCTGTTATCTGTTCTTCAATCATTGCATGCGCTTTTTGATACAATTCTCCAAGAAGATCACTTTTCCAAGAAGTCCATACTGCTGAATTTACTGCTGAAAGGTCTGCATATGTTACTAAATATAGCAGATCGAGCTTTTCTAATGTATCAAATTTAGAAGCAAAGGTATTAAGGGTTTCGGGGTCGTTTAAATTCCTTCTGAATGCAACTTGTTCCATCATAAGATGGTTTCGCACCAAAAAAACTACTCTTTCAATTTCATCATCACTATATCCGAGCCGGCTCATAATAGAAGATGTCATTTCAGCGCCAATAATCTCATGTCCGGATATATTAATTGGTTTGGCAATATCATGAAAAAGCAGACCGAGATGAAGAATCTCTCTATCCTTCATGCTATTATAAATTTTGCCAAGAGGGGAGTGATCTTTTTCTAACTTTTCAAGATTTTGAATTGTCATTAAAGTATGCTCGTCAGCAGTATAACAATGGTAAACACCATGCTGAAGGAAACCGATTAAATCACCAAACTCAGGCATAAAAGCTTGCAAAACACCAAGCTCATTCATTGTTAATAATGTTTGCCCCACATTTTTGGGTAATTTTAAAATTTCTCTAAAGAAGGTTGAAGATTCATTCTCATTCTTACTAATTTCATCATAGTTTTCTAATGTTTCAATTATTGTAGTGCGAAGGTTTTCATCAAAATGAGAACTATGTAATCCTCTATAATAAAACACTCTCAAAATATCAGAAAAAGATATAGTTCTGTTTGATTTGAGCGAAATTGTTTTTCCCTTCAACGAGAAATCATCATCAAGAGAAATCGATAAGGAATCAGGAAGAGGATCATAAAATTCTTCCTGAAATTTTTTTAACATGGATTTAGAAAATCTATTTAGCACATTGGTAGCATTAAAATATTCACGCATAAACAAGGATAAGGCATCCTTTTGATTATAAAACATCATAGATATTTTTTTCTGAGCGCTAAATTCGAATCTATCATTTTTTTGATTAGAAATGAGATGTAGTAGGTTTCTTACGGTTAAAATAATTTTATAACTTTCTAAAAGCCGCTTACATTCTCCTGGGGTTGTGTAGTTATTTTCACGAATTAAAGCAATGAAAGATTCAGCCTGGGAAATTTCAACTTGTTTATTTAGTAAAGTTTTATTGAAAAGAATATAGAACCATTCGATTGTTTGAAAATCACGCAACCCTCCGGCAGAACTTTTAACATTAGGTTCAAGGACTTTTGGCGAATCGCCAAATTTTTCATAACGGAATAAAATATCTTCAGATAATGCCCTGAAAAGTTTTAGAGTATTGTCATAATTAAGGATCTCAAATAATCTTTCATTCCAATTTTTATATATTTTATCTGAGCCAAACAGAAATCGAGTTTCAAAAAATTGAGTAAATGTATGTAAATCATCATCAAGGTATTTGGGGATATCATTAAAATCTCTTACCGTATGTGAAGCCTCAAGACCATTATCCCAGAATTTAGTGACCAATTGTCCAATCTCTTCCTTGTTTTCTTCCACATTATCAGTAATAAAAATTATATCTATATCAGAAAATGGCGATAGTTCTCTTCGGCTGAAACTTCCGGCTGATGCAAGGACAAAATTAAAAGATTTATTCCCTGAAAGATTTCTAATATATTCTTCAACCAGCAGACTATAATCCATACTAAATCTAAAGGCATCCATTCTTTTTAAATGATCATGGAATAATTTGTCCCTATTTCGGAAAAATTCTTGTTTAAGGTTCGCAGTTGACATCATTTAAATATCCGGGGAATTATATGATAAAATTTTCATTTTTATATTCAGCATTAATTACCGACGATATACCTCCCCTGACATTGAAATTTGCTGTAATTTGCATATATCGGGGTTTACTAACTTCAACAAGATCTTCTAATATTTTATTTGTAACGCTTTCAAAGTAAATTCCATCATTTCTAAAGGAATTAAAATAAATTTTAAGTGATTTCAATTCAATACATACGGCGTCAGGAATATATTTTACAATTATGGTTGCAAAATCCGGCTGCCCGGTTTTGGGGCAGACAGATGTAAATTCCGGAGCAGTATGTACAATAGTATAATTCCTTTTTTGATATAAATTATCAAACACTTCTAATAATTTTATTTTATCGTTCAAAATAACCTCAAATTTAAGTTTATTTAATTTTTAATGAAGAGATTTATCTTTTTTATCAAATATAAGCAGGTCTTATTAAATATTTAATTGGATCTTCAATGCCAGCTATTTGAAATCCGCGTAACCTTAATGCGCAGCTGTCACATTCGCCGCAAGCCTGCTCCTCATTTTTATAACATGACCAAGTGAGATTTAAAGGTGCATCAAGTTCAATACCTTTTTTTATAATTTCAGCCTTTGTAAAATTAATAATAGGGGTTTCAATTTTTATTTTTGTTGAGGGCTTTGTTCCTTCATCAACCATTTTTTCGAACGCTCTAAAAAAAGAGGGACGGCAATCCGGGTATCCTGAGGAATCTTCATAAACAGCGCCTATGAAAATGTATTTAGCGTTTAATTCTTCTGCCCAGCTTGTGCAAGCAGAGAGGATGTTAGCATTCCTAAATGGAACATAAGATGATGGAATTTCTTTATTTGATAAATCAGCTTTTGAGATTTCAATTTGCTTATTTGTCAACGAAGAACCGCCAATTTTAGTAAAATGTGTAAAGTCAATAATTAATCTTTTCTTGATATTAAAAAAATCAGCTATATCATTAAATGCCTTAAGCTCTCTTTTTTCAGTTCGCTGTCCATAATTTATATGGGCGAAGGCAAGATCAAATTTTTTATTTGCAATCGCTGCAGTGACACAACTATCCATACCGCCGCTAACAGCAACAACAGCAAGTTCTTTTTTTATCATATTAATCAAAATTAATTAAGGTTTTATAATTAAAAATAATAAAATAGGAAGCCGAATGAAATGTGAAAATCTATTTAGTAATTATAAAAGAAAAATTCTATGAATTTTTATCCGATTACTATTAAACTTCAGTTTTTAGTTTAAAAACTAAGTATTATTTTTTATTTAATTTTACAAAAATAAATGAAATTGCAACCAAAAAGGAGATTATCGACGAAAACAAAAATGGGACTCTTGAACCAAACGAATCCCAAAGAATACCTGTAAGAAAAGAACCAACCATTACTGCAAAACTGCTTAACATTGTTAACAGACCTATTGCAGTACCACGTTTTTCGTCAGTTATCAAATCAGATACCCAAGCCTTTGTAATTCCTTCGGTAGAAGCTGCATATATTCCATAAAACATAAAAAGAATCCAAATAATGCTTAAATTGGGTGAAACGGCAAACCCAAAGTATACTGTTGAAAATATAAAAAGTCCGAAAATAAAGACTCTTCCTTTGCCAAACCTATCTGATAATTTGCCGATAGGATAGGATGCAATAGCATAAATAAAGTTATAAAATATATATCCAGAAACAGCCAAAATATTCGAATGAGATATGTTCTTTGATTTAAGGATAAGAAATACATCGCTGCTGTTAACTATTGAGAATAGGACTATCAATAAAATCAATTGCTTATATCTTGCAGGAGAAGATTTCCAGAAAGCAATATAGTTCATCTTAGAAGTCTGTTTTTTTTCAACTATCTTTTCTTTTACAAAAGAAGTGAAACTGACTGCTAATATTGATGGTATAAAAGCGATGATAAAAATAAGTCTATAATTATTATGATAAAAATGAAGTAGCATTAATGCTATAATTGGACCGATAGCAGCGCCCAGTGTATCCATACCCCTATGAAATCCGAATATTGCTCCCGTATTACCGTTTGAATTAGCAGCAAGAAGTGCATCTCGGGGAGAGGTCCGCATTCCTTTCCCAATACGATCTGTAATTCTTGAAAAAAGAACTGTGGATACGAATGGGAAAATTCCCGGCAATGGTTTTGAAATAGCTGAAAGCGCATAGCCGCCTTTTACAAAAATGGACCTTCTCTTTAATCGATCGGATAATCTGCCAAAATACCCTTTTAAAAATCCGGATATAAACTCCGCTAAACCTTCTATTAATCCAACTGTTAACATTGATGCACCCAAAACTGAAGTCAAAAATATTGGAGTAATAGGATAAAGCATTTCACTTGCTATATCAGTAAATAAACTAACAAACCCCATGATAATAACTTGGCGCGGAATTTTATTTAATTTCATAAAAATTTTTGACTTACATAATTATATTAATAACATTAAACATACTGATTCAAATCCAAACTTTATAATGTATTTCTTTCTCAAAAACACCAAGAATAATTCAAATGCTAAAAATTTCAATTTTTTTAAAATTAATATTTTGTAAAACTCAAATTCTAAATTTTAGTAACGTGAATTTTAAGTCAATAGATTGATTTATTTTCATAATCTAATAATTGTTGAATAAAATGATCTTTAGTAATTTGAATTGTTAATTAGAAAATTTATTAATCTAAAAGCTGAGGAAACAATGCGTAGGAATATAATTGCCGGAAATTGGAAAATGAATTATAATCTTTCAGAAACTGAGGATTTAATATCAAAACTTGTTAGTGGATTAAAAGATGAAAAATTAAATTGTGATGTTATTATTTGCCCTCCTTTTACATCGCTTAGCTTAGCATCTTCATTGACTAAATCCAGTAATATTAAAGTTGGAGCTCAAAATCTCTATTTTGAAGATAATGGGGCTTTTACCGGAGAAATATCAGCATCAATGATATTGGGTGCAGGGTGTGAATATGTGATAATTGGACATTCAGAAAGACGTACAATTTTTGCAGAAAACGATGAAATTATAAACAAAAAAATTAAAAAAGCATTAAGCAGCAATCTAAAGCCGATTTTTTGTGTCGGCGAAACGCTTGAAGAAAGAGAATCCGGTATAACCAAGGAAATAATTAAAAGACAAGTAGTCAATGGACTAAAAGATATTACCGAAAAAAATCTAGAAAATATAATCTTAGCTTACGAACCAGTATGGGCAATTGGGACGGGAAAAACTGCCTCTCCTGAACAAGCGCAAGATGTACATAATTTTATAAGAGGTATAATTTCAAATATATACTCTAAATCTTCAGCCGAAAAACTAATTATTCAATATGGCGGAAGCGTTAAACCGGATAATGCAAAAGAATTACTTTCACAAGATGATATTGACGGTGCCTTAGTAGGAGGAGCATGTCTCAAAGCTGAATCGTTTATTGCCATAATTAAGGCATCTTAACATATTATTTTATAATCAATTATGCACGGCAGCATGGAATGAAAATGCCCCTGCTGCCCTAATATTTTCGTTGATTTCGCCTCTATTATTTATTATATTTACAGACTTTTTTAATTTTAGGACGATATTACGGATGGGCATTTCCAAAATTTATTTACTTGCTTTATTAACCATTCTATGTTTTTTCCCAAATCCAATCATTGGACAAGTTATTTTCAAAGAACTGCCTCAATATGAGTATAATTTATCCGATTCAACATTTTGGGGATCTACTCAGACAAGAAAAATTATTTCCTTAGACGGGAAATGGAAAGTCTTTACTTCAGGCAAGAAAGAAGATGAGTCTGTTGAAGTTAATGTCCCTTCGGTTTTTCAGGGAAATGGAGATCTCACTTTTGAAAAGTATTTTTACCTTTCATCAGAGCAAATAAATAGACATCGTTTAAAAATATCTTTCTTAGGACTAAATTATTCGGCTGATATAATAGTTAATGGAGTTATAATATACCGGCAAACTGGTGGAGAATTTCCATTTAATGTAAATCTACCAAAGGATATTCTAATACCGGGTAAAAACAATTTATTAACTGTTAAACTGAAATATAATCTTGATTCAGATAACACAATTCCGGCTAAACAGCGTTTCTTATTTCCGCATAATTTTGGAGGAATACTAAGGGATGTGTTTATTGTCGAATCTCCTGTAATATCTATAAATAACTTAGATATTTCTTACAATTTTATTCCGGCTAATAATAAAGCAAAAATTAATGTTTTTGCAAGAATTGAAAATAGAGACTTTAATAAAGATTCTTTATTAAACGCATCGGATTTTTCACTTAAAGTGAGGATAGTCTCATTAAACGGGTCAGATAATGAAAATGCACCTGATTTTAATTTCCAATTAGATCTAAATAAGGATAAAAAGATTAATGAAAGTTTTGATTTGGCCTCTCCCAGTGTGTGGTCTCCAAATAATCCATCCAGATATTTGGCTTATGTAGAATTGTGGCGAGGGTCAAATTTGATAGACCGGAAGGTTCGCCCCATGGCATTTTATTCATTAAATGCCGGTAAAGAATCGCTTACACTAAACGGCAATCAATTTTTATTAAATGGGGTTACTTATATTCCGTCAAGCTCTGAATATGGGAATCTAGCTAGCTATTCCCAAATGGAACGGGATATTAAAATGATAAAAGACTTAGGATTTAATGCCGTACGTTTTGAGAAGGAAATACCACACCCATACCTGTTAAATTTATGTGAAAAATATGGATTGATCGCTTTCGTAGAAATTCCTATCAATGGAGTACCGGGAAGTATATCATATGAAAAAAAATTTGAATCAAGTGCTGAAAATTATTTGATTAATTTTCTTTCTGCATATAAAAAATATCCTGCTATTGCAGCTGTAGGATTGGGAAGTTCTTATTTACCTCAATCGGAATCAACAAATACTTTTATTGGTAATCTTGCTAAAATAGTAAAAGAAAAAAGTAATTTTTTGACATATGCTTCATTCACAAACAGTAATATTTTACCTATTGACAAGATAGATATGTATGGGCTAGAGTTCTTCAACACTCCAATTAACAAAGTTGATGATGCAGTGAAAAATGCACAAAAAACATTTGGCGTTGGCAAAATTTTTATAAGTGAATTAATTTATCTGGTTAATTCTGGTAATACTGACGGTTATGTAAACAAATTTTCATTTGAAGCACAAGCTAAGTATTTTCAGGATTTTTTAGATTATACCAGCAATAATCCCCTTTCCGGTTATTTCATTTCTTCAATGTTTGATTATAACGGTGATTTTGCATCTTTATGTGCAGGCTATAGTAAAGATAACGTTTATAAAATGGGTATTTGTGCCGAAGATCGAAGCACTGATAGACTCGGGTACAAAGTCATTTATTCAATGTTTCATAATGCAGATAAAGTTACTATTCCTATAGGAAATGAAAAAGACCGCTCTCCGATGATTTTTATTCTATTGGGATTAATTCTTGCGATTGCTTTGGGGATTTTAGTGAACTCCGGTAGAAAATTTAGGGAAGATTCATCTCGTGCTTTATTACGTCCGTATAATTTTTTTGCTGATGTAAGAGATATGAGAATAATGTCTGGTCCGCAAACAACTTTTTTAGGTTTAATCGTTGCCGTAGTTATGGCCCTTATTGGAAGTAACTTATTGTTTTATTTCCGTGAAAGTATTTTCCTTGAAAAAATCCTTTTATCTTTCGGAAGCAATGGTATAATCAGTACCGTTAGCTATTTTGCATGGCATCCATTTCAATCTATAATTTGGCTTTCAATAATTTCCCTAATATTGCTTGTCCTGATAACATTGCTAGTTAAGTTAGCTTCTTTTTTTGTGAGAAACCGGGTATTTTTATCAAGTGCGTATTTTACAGTAATTTGGTCGTTTCTTCCGGTGGTCCTTTTAATTCCTGTTGGTATTGTATTATTTCGACTACTTAATGCTGATATTGCAAATATTTGGATTTATATCTTGCTTATGTCTTTTATACTTTGGGTTTTTTATCGTTTGATGAAAGGCATCTATGTTATATTTGATATAAATGCTGCCAGCGTATACTTCTATAGTCTTCTTATTTTAGCTCTTTTATTAGGCAGCGTACTACTCTATTTCCAAGAAAGAAATTCAGCAATAAATTATATTCAACTCACTTTCAGACAATTTAATATTTTAGGATAAAATTATTGTATTTAGGAAAGCTGGAAATATTAGGATTTAAATCTTTTGCCCAAAAGACGATAGTCAATTTTAATCAAGGCGTAACATCAATCGTCGGACCCAATGGGTGTGGTAAGACTAATATTGTTGATGCAATTCGCTGGTGCCTTGGCGAGCAGCGAAGCGGGACACTTCGAAGTGATAAAATGGAAAATGTAATTTTTAATGGAACCTCAAATAAAAAACCTATGGGGATGGCGGAGGTTTCTCTCACTATTCAAAATAATAAGGGAATTCTACCCACTGAATATTCCGAAGTTACTATTACAAGAAGAATTTTTAGATCCGGAGAAAGTGAATATCTACTTAATAAAAATATTTGTCGTTTAAAAGATATTACTAACCTATTTATGGATACGGGAATTGGGGCTAATGCCTATTCAGTTATTGAATTAAAAATGGTTGAAACTATATTAAATAACAAAACTGATGAACGCCGGGTTATGTTTGAAGAAGCTGCTGGTGTTAATAAATATAAGTTACGCCGTAGACTTGCATTAAAGAAACTTGACGAAGTAAAGTCAGATTTAACCCGCGTTAATGATATAGTCTCTGAAGTTGAGAAAAAAGTAAATTCTCTTGAAAGACAGGCTAAAAAAGCAGATAAATATAATAAAATTTCTTCCACGCTTCGTGAACTCGAAATTGAATTGGCAGAAAGAGAACTAGCTTTATTCAATTCTCAAAGGAATGAAGCTCGGCAAACTAAAGAAGCTAGCTTTCAGTCTAAAATTAATCTTGATTCGGAGCTGGCAAAATTAGAAGATGAAATAAATGTAATAAAGAAACAGCTTTCAGATATAGCAGATGAACTAAAAATAAAAAGAATAGATCTCAATTTACAAACAGAGAAAATTTACAATACTCATAGTAATATTTCCGTTTCTGAGGAAAGAGAGAATTCGCTTAAAAAAAATATAGATCGTTTTCAAATTGAACTGGAAGAACTAAAAAGACAATTAATAGAAACAGAAAAAATTATATTTGAAGGAAATAATTCATTAAATGATTTCAGTGTTAAAACCGATTCTAAAGAAAATGAACGAAAACTAATTAAGGAAAAATTAAGCTTACTCAAAATTGAATTTGAAACAAAAAGGAATTTTCTTAAAACTCAATCAGAAATGCTGCTGCAGAAGTTTAAGGAAATTACTGGTAATGAGAATGATTTAGCTAATATTGAAAAGTCATTGCATTCAAAAAATTTATCAATAAGTAAATTGAATGAAAAAATTCAATTATTGACAGGTAATATTGCAAAAACTGTAGGATATATAGAAAATCTAAACCAAGAAAAAGGGGAAACAGAAGAAAAATTAGCTGATGCCGAAACAATTTATCTTGATAAGCAAAAAGAAAAAGAAAATCTTGAAAAGAAATTAAATGAGTTAAGAGCAAAAGAGTTAGAGATAAAAAGTGCTATTAATAATATAAAAGATAAAATTAATTTTATTCAGAATTTAATAGATACTCTTGAAGGAGTATCTAAAGGCGCTAAAGCATTAATAGAAGGCAGAGATTGGGCAACCGGTGAAAAGGCATTGCTTGCTCATGTAGGCAATTCATCCGAAGAATTTCGTTTTGCTGTCGAAGCCTCTCTAAAAAGTAATCTTAACAATATTCTAATCGAAAGTATCGAAGATTTAAAGAATGGAATAGAGTACTTAAAAAATAATGAAATTGGTAAAGCGTCATTTTCATTAAATAATAATTTGTTTAATAAAAACACAGGACTATTATTCAATATTTCCAAGTTTATGTTGAAAAGTAAATCAAAAAAGCTTGCTAAAGAAAAAGGATTTATAGGCTGGGCAAAAAATTTCATTCAGACTGAAGAAAAATGGAAAGTATATTTTGAAAATATTTTAGATAAAACAGTCATAGTAGATACTTTCACAAACGCCTATGATCTATCTTCAAAATATTATGATTTTAACTTTGCTACTTTAAACGGCGACTATATTGATAAATCAGGAATAATTGAAGCAGGCTCTGAGCCGCGTATTGATGATTCACTGTTTGGAAGAAAACAAGTTCTGGAAAAATTAAAAGATGAA
>JAJXTM010000322.1 GCA_021783875.1 Bacteroidota bacterium | reverse complement strand
ATAGACAGCGCATTCAAAAGTCAGAAAAGATTTATTGCAAATGCCTCTCATGAAATCAGAACCCCATTGACAGTCATACAAACAGAATTAGAAATCTTAGAAAAGAAAATTAAGGATAATGAATCAAATGAAGGTATTAAAAACGCATTATCGGAAATAGAAGATTTGACAAAGCTTACCAATTCATTATTGATAATTGCAAAACTTGATTCTTCTCAAACAAAATTAAATCTTAAAAATGTTAGAATTGATGAGTTGTTAGCCGAATGTTCACAATCCTTAAATAAGGCGGCAGTAAAAAAAGGTCTCTTGATAAATTTATCAATTGACGACCCTGTGGAAATTGTTGCCGATAAGGAAAAGATAAAAAGTGTATTTCTAAACCTAATTGATAATGCAATTAAATATTCTTACAATAATCAAATAGTTACAATAGATCTGCAAAAAATTTCTGATAATAAAATTCAAATATGTTTTGAGAACATCGGACGTGGAATTAGTACTGAAGAGATTCCTTTTATTTTTAATAGATTTTATAGATCTAATGAAGTCCGAGCAGAAATAAGCGGTCACGGTCTTGGCTTAGCAATAGCTAAAGATATTATAGATCTACATAAAGGAGAAGTTACAGTTGTAAGTGATGCCGGAAATAAAACAATTTTCAAAGTGGTGCTACCGATTAATTTTGCATGATTTTTCATCTTATTTTCATGTTTGAATTGTAACTTAATCCTTTTATTATTCATTAATAGAAGTAAAATGCAAAGAAAAATACCGATTATACTAATTTCAATATTCACACTTTTAAATTTTACATTTAGTCAGCAAAGAAATTTATCTGCGATAGAAGGCACTATAACAGGCAAGGTTCTTGATGAGTCTACAAAGAAACCGGTAGAATTTTCAAATGTTATTCTTTTTGCTAAAAAAAATAATATACAAATAACCGGTGCTGTCACAAATAATGAAGGTAATTTTAAATTAAAAAAAATTAAACCCGGAGAATATTATCTATATGTTCAATTTGTCGGTTATGCCCGAAATAAAGTTGATAAAATCTCAATTAATAGCTCAACAACAGATATAAACCTTGGGAAAATTTATTTAATACCATCTGCTATCAAAATGCAAAATGTATTGATTGAGGGTAAAAGATCGCCTATATCATATGAGCTGGATAAAAAAGTAATAGATGTTAGCCAAATGCAGACTGCAATGTCAGGCACTGCCGCGGATGTGCTTCAAAATGTTCCTTCGGTCAGTGTTGATATCGACGGAAATGTGAGTCTTAGAGGCAGCACGGATTTTACTGTTTTAATTGACGGACGCCCTTCTGTAATGTCTGCTCAAGATGCACTTCAACAAATCCCTGCAAGTTCAATTAAAAATATCGAAGTAATAACAAATCCTTCAGCAAAATATGATGCGAGCGGGACAGCGGGTATTATTAATATTATTCTTAAGAAAAATACTAATCTGGGATTAAGCGGAATAGTTGACATAACCGGTGGGCTGAATGATAAGTTCGGCGGCAGCTTTCTTTTTCAATATAAAACTAATTTGCTTAGCTATGATTTCGGTTTGGACTTTAATCATAGGTCTTTTCCCGGAACAAATTTACAAGAAAAGCAATTTATCATTGGGAATACCACATCTTATCTTAACTCAAACGGTAGTATGCTATGGCAAAGAATCTTATCAGGTATTAGGGGCGGTATTAATTTTAATTTAAGCGAAAATGATAACCTTTCTTTCGGAGCAAGATATGGGGCAAGGTCGTTTCATAGAAATTCTATATTGAATTATGATCAGTGGACTAATCTTGATCCTAATATTTACTATTATTTAAGCAATACAAACGGAAATCATTCCGGTACATTTTATGCGTTGAATGCAAACTATCTTCATATGTTTGCTGGTAAAGAAAATGAACTTACAGGTGAATTTTTCTTAAGTCATAATAATTCAAATGAAGCCGCAATGACTACATCTACTCAAAATAATATACAATTAAACGGAACAAAAACAACAGAACTCGGTCCGCAAACTCAGATTAGGGGCAAAGTTGATTACACATTACCTTTTACAAAGTTTGAAAAATTTTCGTTAGGAACTGAATATCAAAGTAGAATTTCTCAGGACATAAACAAACTATATTTGTTTGACTCAGCTAATTATAATTATGATTTTCAATCAAAATTTAGTAACACTAACGATTTTAACCGCACGCGATTTGCAGCATATTCAATTTTTTCTAATCAATGGGATAGTTTAGGAGTTCAAATTGGTGTTCGTGCAGAGTATACCTACCAATATGTAAAATTAGAAGAAACTAATCAACAATTTTCCTTTAATAGGTGGGATTTTTTCCCTTCATTGCATTCCTCATATAATCTAGCAAATGGTACTCAAATAATGGCAAGTTATTCGAGGCGAATTGAACGTCCGGATGGCGGTGATCTGGAACCTTTTTATACTTGGTTCAATGCTAATAATGTCCGTATCGGTAACCCAAATCTTAAACCGGAATTAATTGATTCTTATGAGTTAGGATATCAAACATTTTTGGGATCAATTTCATTTTCCAATGACTTTTATTATAGATTTACTCATGATAAAATTGAACACCTTAATTCTGTTTATTCAGAAAATGTGACACTAAATTCGATTGCAAATGTAGGTACGGATTATTCAATCGGCGCTGAGTTTATGATTCTTTTTAATCCGATAAAACTATGGGAATTAAATTTAATGGGCGATCTTTATGACTACAGGATTCAGGGTGCAATTAGCAGCCTTTCATTTGCAAAAGAAAGCTTTAACTGGAGTATTAAAAATAATAATGTATTCAAAGTTACATCCTCTACCGACCTGCAATTAAACACGAGATACTTTAGTCCCTCGGTTTCGGCACAAGGGAAGTGGGAAGGATTTTTTGTGACTGATCTAGCCGTAAAACAAGACTTTATGGAAAAAAAGCTTTCGTTGACGTTACAAATTAATGATCTTTTTAAAACAGGAAAACGCGAGTTCACATCTCAGGGAATTGACTTTTATAACTATAATTATTTTACCAGGCAGGCGCCAATGGTTATGCTAAATGTCAAATTTAATTTTAATAATTATAAGGAACAGAAATCATCCAACGAAAATCAACAGGATAATAGTGCTCAAGTTGATTGAAAAGGAAACATTTGTGGTAATGTCTCTTAATTTCTGTCTATAAATCACAAAGAAT
>JAJXTM010000321.1 GCA_021783875.1 Bacteroidota bacterium | reverse complement strand
CCAGAATCTTTTTATTAGACATGGCAGAAGCGTCCTTGTTTATTTTAACTGAAAATTTCCGGAATTAATTTTATCTGTAGCATCGTCTAATGCTGTTTTTACGGACATATTTTTTTTAATTGCTTCATGGAGATAGTAGGATATTATATCCGAAATTCCGGTATAACTTTGCAGAAAAGGTCTATGAACACCTTGTTCAAGCAGCCTTTTGTAAAATTGAATTGACTTATTATCTTTAAGGAATAGAGAGTCTTCATAAACTTGATTATTAATGGGTAAGAGCCCTCCCTTTTGGTATAAAATTTTTTGTGCTTCTTCACTTGTAACGAAGTTTATAAATTTAGCAGCTTCCGGGATTTTATTGGAAAATTTGGAGATCATTAAATTCCATCCGCCGAATATCGATACAGGTTTTCCATTTTTAAAATGCGGGGTTGGTACTCTTTCAATTTTAGTTAAAATATTTTTATAATGAGCATTTGTGCTGTAATCGGCAAGAAATCCCGGCCAGCCCCGAAGGAATATTCCGTTATTTTTTAAATAGTATTCATAGCTTGGATTCTCTTTCAGTCGTGTTACTATTTCCGGTGAAATATTGTCTTGATTTACCATATCAACCAAAAGCTGCAATGCTCTTTTTGACTCAGGCGTATTCAATTGAATCTTACCGTTTTCAACAAACGACTTGCCTTGGCTTTCAAGCAGCTCATCGTAAATACAAATCAAACCTTCATAATTATCTGCCTGATAAGTAAAAAATGGGGCTGCCTGATCTTTCAACTCTTTATGGAGAGCAATAAATTCATCCCAAGTAATAGAGGAGTCTAATTCAGTAACAATTTTCTTATAGTTAGGTAAAGTTTTAAGAATATCTTTTCTGTAATACATTAATGCTACATCAATATATAAAGGAATCGCTACAAGTTTTCCGTTATAGTAACATGTTTCCATTGCATTTTTCAAAATATTATTTTTTTGCTGGCTGCTTATAAGATTATCAAGAGGAACACTCCACTTTGCAAATCGCGGAACCCATATTTGATCTACTGCAAATATATCAATTCTGTCGCTTTTGCTTCTTAAATATCTTGCCAGAAGCTCTTTTCTTTCATTTGTACTGAACTTTTCAAACGGGAGGTTTATTGTCTCAACTTCAATTTGTCCCTTGTATTTTTCATTGAACATATTGATAATTTCCTGATGTGCAGGAGAAATATAATCCGCATAATAAATTTTTTTAACTCCACCCGGAGAATTTTCAAATGAGCTATATGGAGGGAATATATAACTGACTAGTACAAATGTAATTATCAATAGCGAGCTTATTACTACATAAAATATTTTTTCAAATTTCAATTTATGCATCCCCTTTTATAAGGATAAATTTATTTTTATAATTGCCCCGGCATATACATCTTTTTTGCAAATTATTATTCATAGAATAAGGATTAGTATTATTGAATAAGCTTTATTAATATTATTATAAATAATAATAAATGATTTTGAAAAGTTAAAAAAAAATTCACACTTAATAAACTTATAATAAATTCAGCCAGTCTAATTAATGGGAATATTATGAATCCAGCGATAAAGGAAAATAGGTTAACGCCTTTAAACTTACAATTTTATTGTTATTATTTTAATAATAAAACTTTATTAAAATAATAAAGTTAATTTCCCTGAATCTCTTAATATTAAGAGATTAATTTAAAAATAGTTAGCTTTTGCATTAAAAGTTAACCTTAAAATTAAAATTTCACAGGCATAGTATTTGACTAAAAGATCAATTAAATATATCTGAAATCACCAATTAACGGGATTTGCAATCAAAACAGTCGAAATTTATGAATAAAACGAATAAAATCGAGAGATTGGATATTCTTAATTCCTTTTCATTAATGCCTCGTTCCATTGAGGTTTTAATGACAATAAAATTTCTAAAATTTACCTTATCATTAGCCAATAAATTCAGATTTTTAATTCCAGGCAGAAGAAATTAGAACAAGCATAAATACCGTCACATCAATTATTACAAAGGAGCAATAATGGCTGCATCAATTCCTACCCAAAGTAATACCCAATCATTACATCAGAGCGATAAAAATTATACGGGTGAGTTAACCGTGCTAACATCACTCTTTTTTATGTGGGGGTTTTTAACCTGTCTAAACGACATTTTAATTCCTCACCTGAAAGCAGTCTTTTCTCTTAATTATGCTCAGGCTATGTTAATTCAGTTTTGCTTCTTTGGAGCTTACGCTTTAGTGTCCTTACCTTCCGGAATCTTGGTTGAAAAAATCGGTTACAAAAGAGGTATCATTATCGGACTTGTTACAGCAGGTATCGGCTGCTTGGTATTTTATCCTGCTGCCGGAACTCGCTCATATCCAGTATTTCTGCTTGCTCTTTTTATTTTAGCTGCAGGTATTACTTTGCTTCAGGTAGCTGCTAATCCTTACGTTGCTATTTTAGGGAAACCGGAAACAGCATCAAGCCGCCTAAATCTTACTCAGGCTTTCAATTCTTTGGGCACTACAATTGCTCCTTATTTTGGCTCTTTGCTGATTCTCTCTGTTGCTATTAAAAGCGCCGATGAAATTCAAAAACTTAATCCGGTTCAATTAACTGCTTACCAATTAACTGAAGCAAGTATTGTTCAGGTTCCTTATCTTGGATTAGCAGCTGCGCTATTACTTATTGCCGGTATTTTTGCCCTTGTTAAACTACCCGAAATTGAAGCCGGAAATGTTGGCTCAAGCGGAGGTGACGGCTCCAGTTTTGATTCCGAGCATGATAGCGCTTGGAGTTATAGGCATTTAATTCTCGGTGCAGTCGGTATTTTTGTTTATGTCGGTGCCGAAGTTTCTATAGGAAGCTTTTTAGTTAATTATTTCGGCAGCTCTTATGTATTAGGACTAAGTGCCGCTGTAGCGGGGAAATATGTCTCATTCTATTGGGGCGGTGCTATGTTAGGTAGATTTATCGGCGCTTATGTTCAAAGAAAAATAAAACCGGGTTTGGTACTTTCAATCAATGCAATTGCAGCAGCTATTCTAGTTATCACTTCTATGCTTTCTTTCGGCAATCTTGCTATGTGGTCTATCCTTCTTGTCGGTTTATTTAATTCTATCATGTTCCCGACTATTTTTACTTTAGCAATAGACGGATTGGGAAAACATACCGGTCAGGGTTCCGGAATCCTTTGTATGGCTATTGTCGGCGGTGCGATTATTCCGGTAATTCAG
>JAJXTM010000320.1 GCA_021783875.1 Bacteroidota bacterium | reverse complement strand
CATAAATTGTGCCGAATTTGATACCCCATATTCACTTGAAATACAACAGGAACTGTTGTGCCTGCGAACAAGGATATGCTCGCAAATGCGAACATTAAAGTAAGCATTATTTTTTTCATTTTGAACCTCTCATTTTGTTTAGTAGAAATTAGTTAATTATGAACTCTATAATCCTATAGAAACTGAAATTCTGTTAATTGGGTCGAATATTCCAAAATTTGTATAACTATAATCGACCTTTGTATAAAAAGCTCCAAAATTATATTGAAGTCCTATTCCTGCTGATAGACCGCCCTGCACATTTTGTTTGAACAGTGAAAAATATCCAGCTCTCAGATATAAAATCTTTGTCCAATTTACTTCAGTGCCAAGATTCAAATAACCGGATTGATTATTTGGATAAACTGCATCTGATTCGACAGTCCAGCCCCAGGTATCATTATTTATCACATCGTAACCCACACCTACAGTAAATACTAATGGCAGAGGCCATGAGCTTGTTTGCAAGTTTGCTGCAATCGTTTTGTTATTGCCTGTTTGCGATGGGTTTATATCTCCTGGAATAAGTAAATCCTGCCCAGCAAGCTGCATCTCTGTACCGAAATTAGTTATGTTCATACCAATTCTAAAACCTTGAAGCTGAGTATTAAATAGCAATCCTATGTCCATAGCAAATGCACTTGCTGACTCATTCCAAATATTTTGTGTAATATACTTTACAGTACCACCTACTGAAAACCTATCAGTAAGATTTCTTGAATATGATAAACCTAAAGCTATATCTGATGCAGTCCAATTTTGCCCTGTACCATTCGGTTGGCTTGTTGTGGTTATTTCTTCCTGACCGTAATTAAGCTGATTTATGCTTAGACCAATAGCATCATCTTCATCTAATTGATAACTTAATCCGAACCAACTTAATTTTGTTCCGGCTATCCAATTTGAAAAGCTTGCAGTAAATTCATCCTTCCCTAATCTTGCTAGCCCAGCAGCATTCCAGTATGCTGAAGTTACGTCGCTTGCATCTGCAGTAAATGCACCACCCATGGCAGATGCCCGCGCTCCAACGGGAATCGTTAGGAAATTCGCTGCAGTTGTGCCTACTTTTGTTTGGGCAAAAATCACACTGCCGAAACATAGACTCAGTAGTATCAGTAAAAATAATTTCTTCATATCATAAGCTCCAATAGAATTTCCTGTTCTTTTACTTAATTATTGCAAGTTTACCGATTTTCTTTGCACTTGAATTTGGTACTTCTACCACATAGAAGTACACTCCAAACGCTATATCCAGACCTTCACTGCTACGCAAATCCCAGGTCACGGAACCGTTATTTATGTCACCATTTTGTTCTAGTGTTCTTACAAGATCGCCGCTGGATGTAAAGATCTTTATTGAGCACTTAGGCGGAAGATTTATAAAATCTATAACTCTTTGACCACGGCCTCGGATAGTTGACGGAAGCGATTGCTCAAAAACATCTGTTACAACATAAGGGTTAGGTACAGCTCTAATTTTATCAAGCTGTGCCTGTAAACTGCTTGCATCTGTTTTAGGCCCTGCTGTTGTCAGTGTAAACTCATCTTTTGATGAAAAGGGTTTTGTAAAAGTGATTGTTAATGAATCACCCGCTTGTGGAACATTTGAGGAATCTGTCCCAATAAATAAAACTTTCCAAGATAATTCAGTGCCTGTGGGATCAGATAAAAACACCTGATCAAAATTTGAGAGTGTGTCTAATTTTTTATTTAAGGTTTCGGTAAATGCATATTGTACGCGTATAGGATTATTTGGATTAGTAACATCATATACCTTAAAGTTCGTAAGTTTCACAGGAGGCGCATTTGTTCCTAAAACTGAACTTAAAGTGTTGGAGGAGTCTTTATATGTATTATCAAAAACAAATTTATAATCTCTTGGATACCTAATCCCCAATAGATTTAAAGATGGGAAATTAACTTGCGATGGAATTGCTGTTAAATTCATTTTTGAAGGATGATTCCATCCGCTTGTAAGTGTATCCATTATAATTGAATTTACATTTTGGAAACTTGTATCAATGGATAATCTGACCCCATCGAATACATACCCATTGGAAGGAAGCAATTTTACATTAGATAACATTTTGCTACCGTTTCCGGCATTTGTTACAGAATAAGCATACGCAATCGGTACTCCGCTAACAAGAGAATCCGTAAACGTTACATTATAGGTTGAATCTTGAACCGCATATGGATTAATTACTTCAAAATATGGTGTTGCTGAAGATACGCCGCTGGATCGAGTTAATTGTATACCTGACGGAGGAGGAACATAACCCAGTGTAGGGGCGTTCGGAACTACTGCAGCAGTATTTATATCAGTTGTAATTGTACCTGTTACATCCTTAGAGATATAATGAGTATTTTCGGATGGGAAAATATCAAATTGTGATTCACCTTTTGTATATGCAACAACTGCATAGTAATATGTTCTTCCGTTGGTTACATTTTTGTCTACATAATAATTCTGAATACCCGTATCATTTCCCAGAAAATAAGGTGCACCGTTTGTCAATGAATATAATGTAGGAGAAGATTGGAAGTAGCCCGTAATTCCGTCAACCAAATCACATTGGTAAAGCGGTGAGTAAAATATTTTAGCTCCGGTTCCATCCGTTATCTGAAGAGCATCAGTAAAATCAGGATCCGTTCCTTTATAAATTTTATATCCTTCGAACTCTATTTTATGAGTAGTTTTGTCAATTGTTTTTTCAGCAACTCGATCCCAGTATAAAGTTACTTTTCCGTCTCCCGGAACGGTTGTCAAAGTTGGTTTATTTGGAGGTTGCGGAAAATTATAATTGGCATCATAAATTAACTGAGCTATTTGTTTTGTTTTAATAGTCTGCGGTAGATTATCACCAAAGCCGAGAGCGAGAGAAAATCTTTCTGTATGCCCTGCTGGCATCGGGAAATAACCCGAGCCCATGATAAAGTCACCATCTTCTCCGTGGGTTGCAGTATTATTTACAACTGAAGCCGGAACATCAAATAGACCAGGAGTAATTCTGGACCACATATTTTCATTTGCTGCCATATTTATAGCACCAGCCGGTGTAAAATATTGGAAACTCGTCAAACCTATCTGATCGGATTCCTGAACGTCAGTTTTATCAATATCAGGCTCTCCGGGTTGATGAGTATCCACTAATCCATAAATATTCACAGGGCCAGAGCCTGCTCCGCCAACTCCGGGTTTTTGCCA
>JAJXTM010000319.1 GCA_021783875.1 Bacteroidota bacterium | reverse complement strand
ACATTTTTGCACCTGCAAAATAATGCAGGGAACTAATTAATCCCGCAATATATAATCCTGCAGCTACTGCACTAATGGGAGCTGTAATTAAATAATCAAAAATAAGTGCGGAAACAGAGAATTTTGCAAGGCTTTCACCTAATGCTTCATGCACTACACGATAAACTCCTCCGCGCACGAACATGCTGGATGATTCAGTGTAGACTGCTCTTATCCCGTATGCAAAAATCATTACAAAAAGAACAAACCATGGAGCTGAAGGACCTACTGCCTTTTCGGCAATTCCAAGAGCATAATATGCACTGGATGCTAAATCTGATAAAACAATAGCTGCGGCTCTCCAATATGATATAAACGATAACATTACAGAAGATACAACTACAACTTGGATTTTCTTAAAATTAATTTTATTATTTATTGATTTCTCTGAATCATTGCTAATCATAAATTCCTTTTAATTAATAAAAAGCTAAATTAATTCATTTTTGGGCTAACTTCAATTCTTAATTATTATTGAAACGATACAAGTTACAAATTTTCAACAATTTAGATCCTTTTGATAAAATATAATCTAAAATTTTTTGTGCGATAAGTAATTTCCCGAATTTGCACTTTAGTACAAATAATATAATTCCAATTTGGTAAGTTGTTATTAATAAAAAGATTAATTATTTTTTTAGATAAGGAATTTTAATATTATTAATTGGTTGTTGTAAATATAGGCGCGTTCGTCTAGTGGCTTAGGACGCCGCCCTCTCAAGGCGGAGACCACGGGTTCGAATCCCGTACGCGCTACAAATTTGAAATTGTAAAATATTACCTAGATTTTATATTGTATTATTCAGTTTTCCGAAATATCTGCTTGATGCTACAATTTAATACCTATCCTAAAATTAAATTTACATCTTATAATGTATTGTAATGAAATATTATACTGGATTATAACCTAAAATGAAAAGATTTGAAAAACATATTTTTGTTTGCGAGAATAAGCGTAATGAAAATCATCCTCGAGGATGTTGCTTTGATAAAGGCAGTTCTGAAATTAGAGAATTGTTTAAAAAACGCATAAAAGAATTGGGGCTAAATTCGGATATTAGATCAAATTCTTCTGGTTGTCTTGATGCTTGCGAATTTGGGGCTACAGTTTTAATTTATCCCGAACAAATATGGTACGGTAGAGTTAGTCTAGATGACGTCGAAGAAATTATCCAAAGTCATATTATAAATGATAAACCTGTGGCTCGCTTATTAATTACTGATAAAAGATTCCACAAAGATGTTACATAGGGTGGATAAGAAAAGAGCAAAAAGAATATTTTTGATTCTTAAAAAGGAATATCCTTTTGTCAAACCTTCAATTGAATATTCAAATCCATTTGAATTATTAATAGCCACCATACTTTCTGCTCAATGCACTGATGAAAGGGTTAACAAGGTAGGAAAAATACTTTTTAAGAAATTCCGTGGTCCAAAAGACTTTGCAGAAGTTAGCCAAAAATCCTTAGAAAAACTTATTTTTTCTACAGGATTTTATCATCAAAAAGCTAAGAATATAATTCAATGTTGTAAAATATTAGTTGATAAGTATAATAGTAAAGTACCAGCTGACTTTGAAACCTTGACTCATCTTCCGGGTGTGGGTAGAAAAACTGCCTCTGTTGTGGTCGCAAATGCTTTTGGAATTCCTGCCATTGCTGTCGATACGCATGTTAAAAGATTATCAAATCTGCTTGGATTTATTTATTCCGATAATCCAGACAAGATTGAAGCTAATCTTAAAGAATTATTGCCGACTAAAGATTGGATAAATTCTTCTCACTATCTTGCAATGCATGGTAAAAAAATTTGTATTGCTAGAAAACCGCTTTGTATGAAATGTGTCTTAGCTGATGAATGTCCGGGATTTAATGCAAATTAAAATATATTAAAGGTTATCTAATGAATAAGCATGAAAGAGATAGAGATTATTGTTTAGCATTATTAAAAGAAAATACTAAATCAGAGACACTTCTTAAACATGCATTTGCAGTTGAAATATGTGTTAAAGAATATGCTGCAAAATTTAATGAAGATGTTCTGTACTGGGGAAACGTAGCACTACTTCATGATTTTGACTATGAAAAATATCCTACTATTGAGCAACATCCTTTTAAAGGCGCTGAAATATTAAAAGAACACGGATTTGATGAAATATTTATAAATGCAATTTTATCTCATGCTAGTTACAGCGGTGTATCTCGTGACTCTCAATTATCAAAGACACTTTTTGCATGCGATGAACTGGCTGGATTTATAACCGCAGTTGCTTATGTACGTCCAAATAAATCAATTGAAGAAGTTGAGGTTAAATCAGTCAGAAAAAAAATGAAGGATAAAGCATTTGCACGAAGTGTTAATCGTGACGATATTATTGAGGGAGCGGAATTATTAGGAATTATGCTTGATGAGCATATTAACTTTTGTATAAACGCGATGAAATTAATTAAAATTGATTTGGGGTTATAGTACCCATTGTAATATTTTTTTATTCTTATGACTTGACATTGTGCTATCCTGTTAGCTAAATTTCGACTAAAATTTAGGAGTTTTAATAGAGTTTTTGCTACCAGTTAACATTTATATGAAATAACCGGGCTATAGTTTTTAATTTTGATATTTATTGATTTTTAATGAAGAGCAAAATCTCTATTTTTATATTCCTATTATTTGCTGTTGCAGCATTTCCGCAAAGCGACTTCAAAGTGCTATCCTCAAACTTTAGTTCTATAACAATAGAGTATACTCCACATTATTCTGACACTTCAATTGTTAATATTAACAATGAGAAATATTATAATGTCCAGGTAAATAATGGATTTGTTCCGGATTCAGTCTCTCTGGGACTTCCTGAAATTCCTGTTGTAAATCTTAATCTCGGCGTTCCGTCTGAATATGGAAATACAGTTCATGTCGTTAGTTCATCTTCAATTCAATTAAATGGATTACTTTTACCAAAGCCAAAATATAATAAGGATGGGAAATTTAACAATTATAAATACGAAATTTCCTCTGGATATATGAACTATAAACAGCAAAGTGAAATTGTCTACCTGGGAAAATATGGAATAATGCGCGGTATTCCCGTCGAACAGTTTAATCTATTTCCTGTTTATTTTGACCCGGCTCTTAGGAAAATTAAACTTTATACTAAAATAATAATTCAAATAAATTATTCCTCCTCCCAGAGTGTTGCTAGTATTCCTTCAGATGGTTTTTTGA
>JAJXTM010000034.1 GCA_021783875.1 Bacteroidota bacterium | reverse complement strand
ATGGCAAATTCTAATTTTCGTTTTCATTATATTTATAAAAATCTAAATATTGTTTAACAATTTTTGCCCAACTTAATTGAAAATAAATTTGCTTTGCATTATTAGAAATTTTATTTAGATTATATTCTTTGTTTAAAATCCTTGATAGAATTTTCAGCATTTCTTTTGGATCACGATGCTTATAAACAAATCCATTTTTCCCATTTTCTATGTATGGTTCTATCCCAACATTATCTGAAATAATTGGAATAAGTCCAGACGACATGCATTCAGCGGTGAAAATTGAAAATGAGTCAAAAGTCGTGGATTTAATTATAATGTGTTTATTCATTAGGAATTTTAATAAAGCTACTTTTTCCATTGGTGGGACAATTTCAACATTTGGATTTATCATTACAGATTTTATTTTGCTACAAATAACAAATAACCTAATTGTATTTAAATTTCTAGAATTAAGGTTATTAATAATTTGAGTCAACCCCCGATTAATAGTATCATTTACCCCATTATAAAAAACTACATTCAGGTTATTATTAATTTTCATTTTTACTTTAAGAGAGTAAAATTCCTTCTCAATACCGTTAGGTATGATTGCTATATTTTTCGTATTAAGATCATAATATTTTTTGCTTAAGATTAAGTGTAGTTTGGAAACAAAAACCAATTTATCAGAATATTTTATAGCCAACCATTCCCATAAATAGTCTTTGTAACGATTAAATTGCTTTCGCCTTTTAAAATCTCTTGGAATTTCATATCTAAGAACGCTATGAAATGTCGTTATAATTTTGCCCCTTAATAAAATCTTATATAGAAAAACAGGAATTGTAAATCTTTCTGATGATAAAATATGGATAACATCTGGTTGATTTACTATCAAATATTGTAATAATCTGACATGGCCCAAGCAAATTATTTTTTTACTATTATATTTATCCAATTTCCCAAAATAACGGTTAAAAGAATTACTGTTTATATTTCTTTTTTGAAAATATTCAATGAAGACTGAAGGAAATTGTTCTGAAATATTTTTATATAAATTTAATGAAACTTTCTCTGGTCCATTAAGGATAGTCTCATTATTTAATCTACCTAAAAAGACAATGTTCATTGATCTAAATTTTATTTCTTATCAATATTTATATTTTTAGGAATAATTATTAATTCTAAAGATGTAGAAATGAAATTAAAGAAAGGAAGCTTGATAAAATTAATTATCAAGTTACTATTCATAATTCTCCCCATTTAGCCCCTATAATATTCCCCAATAATAAATCATTTATTATATATACAAATTTAAGTAATAATTTTTAGAATATACTATAGATTTTGATTTTTTTATTTTCTAGCCAACCAGATTTCGGGATTTTGTTTATTTCGCTGATTCCAGATTTCAAAATGTAATATGTTACCCTCAAGACTTTCACCGACTTTCCCGATAGTTGTTCCCAACTTTACTTTATCGCCTTCTTTAACAAAAATATTTGCAAGATGGCTATACACTGTTCTATAGTCTCCCTTATGAGTTATAATAATTATGCTGCCATATCCGGGAATCCAGTCTATTGCAGATACAACACCGTCTGCTACTGATCGAACTTCTTCTTCAGGATTAGTTTTAATATCAATTCCATAATTTAAAGTAACCGTATTTAGCTTTTCATTTCGGTTTTCGCCAAATTCCTTAATTATCCTTCCCTGTTCGACAGGCCAATTAAGCCTGCCTTTTAGTGAAGAAAAAGAACTAAAACCGGATGTAGACAGGTCAATACTATAGCTTTTCAAATTTTCATCAGAAGATTCAGCATTCATTTTTTTTAAACTAGGATTTGTATTAAAAGCTTTTTTCGATTTAAGCAGCGCAAGTTCTTCTGCACGTCTTTTTGTTTCTTCTTCGATTAGTCTTGAAATTAAATTTTGAATTTTAATTTCCGCATTCTTTTTTGCAGCAATTTCACTTTTAAGAAATTCTTTATCATGACGAATAGAATTTAATATTTTTTTTCGGACTATTCTTTTTTGATTAAGTTCATCTTCTTCAGATTGTTTTTGATTCGCAAGCTGTTCTTTCTCTTTGCGTTCATTTTCCAAAATCGCTTTTTCGTTAATCAATTCATTTTGTTTAGATTTTAAACTAGCAATGTCTTTTATCCTTTGTTTAGAAAATTTTTGAAGGTATTTATATCGCAATATTGCCTGCTCGAATGATTTTGAGTTTAATACACTTTCCCATTCATTTATTGGTCCGCGTTTATAAGTTGCGATTAGATATTTCGCATAATTTCTTTTTAAGGCTTGAATTTCATCTGATAGTTGCTGAATATTTGACTCTGTCTCCTTAATTTCATTTGTTTTTTGTTCATCTTCATTTATTAAAGCATTTATGATTCTATGCAGTAAAAAACTTTGATGGTTATAATTATCCAGGGCATCATAATTCTCTATCTCTTTCGCATTTTTCAATTTCAATTGATTTTCAAGAGTTGATATTTCATTTTTTAGGTTATCAAGTTCGTTTTTTTTATTTTTAATTAAACCCCCGCTTTGTCCGAGATTGCTAATGGTTACGAAAAGAGAAATAGCTATTATATTTAGAAGAAGCCCTGATTTTACCATTTTATTACATTAGCATCATGAGGTACCGAGAAATCAGTGTGAATAAAAGGTTTATTAGTAATAATACTTTTATATTTTATTGAAAGAGTTTGATCATTCTGTTTATCATTAATATTAATCAAATATGGAACGGCAAGATTTTCTATTAAGGAGAAATCCGAATAACTACCGACAAATAATTGGTCTCCCGAGAAACTTTTTATATCAAAATCAGTTATTCCTAATTGGCGAATATCAACTTTATAGGTTTCAATTTTTTGATTTGATGAATCAGCAAAAGTCAGGATATATTTATCATTATCGACCGAATATGATGTGGGCTTTTTATATAAATGATTCGTCATATTTACAGCTCCCAGAAAAGCATCCATCAAATCGCTAAAAGGTAAATCAATCCGGAAAATATTCTTAAGAATATTTTCATTAACTTCGCCTTCATAAGCAGTATTTTGCAGGGCATCATAAAATATATAATGATTATTTGTTACAATAGCATCTCCTAATTCAATTCCAAATGGGCCCATGATAGATAGTTGTATAGAATCCGGTTTAACTAGTATTATTTTAAATAAAGCTTTATTTTCTATACCACCGGAATTAATAATTAGCGATCCTGTACCATCGAAGGATCTGATACGTCTGCGATTTACCTCAAGTTTATCGACAAGTCTTTCCGATGATAAGATTTCGGGTCTAACAGAAGTACTCACCGGTGCACAGCCGAAATTAAACAATGCAGCAAACAAAACAGTAATTAACGAAATTTCATATATATAGTTTTTCAAAGTTCACCTTTATCAATTTTAGATTTTAGCTCATGATTAGATTTGTCCATATTAAATGCTTTTTGCCAGGTTTTAATTGCATTTTCTTTATTACCTAATTTAAATTCAACATCTCCAAGATGTTCAAGTTCATCGGGTTTATCGCCGCTAATTGTAAGGGCTTTTTGAATATAGGTTTCTGCTTCCAATAATCTTCCCATTTTAAAATAAATCCAGCCCATTGTATCAAGGTAAGCCGAATTAACCGGCTCAGCTTTAATAGCAATATTAGACATTTTAAGTGCTTGATCCAGATTAATTCCTCTTTCAGAAAGAGAATATGCATAATTATTATTTATCAAAGCATTTAAAGAATCAATTAGTAATGCTTTTTTGTAAACGCTATCGCATTGATTCCATTTCTTTTGCGTATCGTAAATAAGACCCAAAGTACCTAGCAAGTTTATATCATCAGGAGAAAAAGTTAAAGCTTTACTAATATAAATAATTGCTTCATCATTTTTTTTCAGCTGACTCAAAGTGTACCCATAAGCCGAAAGTGCATTTATGTCAGTGGAATCGAGATCGACGGCTTTTTTCAGATAACCTTCAGCTTCAATATACTTTCCGTTTTGAGAAAGTGAAAGCCCCAGAATAAGATTAACTCTAAAATCTTCGGGGAAAGAAATAACGGCTTTTCTCAGTACCTTTTCGGCTTCATCATACTTGTGAGTATCAAAATATAACCCGCCTAGTCTTACCCATGCTTCCACGTTCCAACTAGCAAGTTGTGTGGCTTCATTGAAATATTTAATAGCTGCAGAATCATTTTTCTCATTTATCGAAATAGCACCCAGGTACATTTTAACCTGCCAGTTTGCTGAGTCCTTATCAATAGACTGAAAAATTCTTTTAGTAGTCGATAATAAAGTACTATCCAACAATGAACGGTTAAAATAAGCTGTGCCTATTCTAATTTTTTGGATAAGAGAAACTTTTGGCTGAGAAAGGATATAGTTGTATTGTAATGCTGCGTCCTGCCATTTATTCATAGCAATATAAATTTCAGCTTTTCTTTCATGAGCGTCTATATCATCCGGCAAAGCAGAAATGATATCATTTACAACTTTCATTGCATCAGTATATCTTTTTGCTTTAAAGAAATATTCAGATAATAAACGTTTCAGTCCATTATTATTAGGGTCAATTTCAATAAGCTTTTGTATTGAAGATGCTGCATTATTAAAATCACCAAGTCCAGCATATAACTCAGCCACATGCATTAAAACACTCCAATCCGGACCGATTAAAGAGGTAACTTTATTATAAGTTTCAATGGCTTTAAGTGGTTTTTTATTTTCGTAAATTCTAGCTAGCCTGTAATATGAACTTACATCCGAAGAGTCAATTTTTATTATTTTATTTAACGCAATAGCCGCAGAGTCGAATTGATTTGCAACAATATAAATATCAGACAAAAGATTAAAATACTCTGTATTATTTGAATCAAGATTTATTGCACTTTTACAATTTTGAAGAGCTAGAGGAAGTTTGTTAAGGAAAAGGTAATTTTTAGCAAGAGCATAATAGATTGCCTCATCCGGGTCAATTCTTAAAGCATCCTGAAATTCAAGAATTGCCGATGCATAATCACCTTTCACTTCATTAGTGGATCCATCAATGAAATGACTTAGTGCTTCATTCTTCATTGCACTATTTAAATTGATCTCAGTTTTCCTTTGAAAACTTTGTTTAGTCGTATCTTTTTGGGAAGAACAACCAGCGATCGATAATAATATTAAAACAATCGGAATAGATTTTAACATAAATAATATCAATATTTAAGAAAATATATTATACACAATTTTGAATTAAAAGGTAATTTTTTATTGAACAGATTAAGACATTTCATATTGTAAGCATTAAATCAATCTGATTTCTTGATTACAAATATAGTAAACAATATCTTTGCACAAATAGTTATTTAATTACTATTTATAAAATTATACCTTAAATACCGATAATATTGAATTACATGAATAATTTTGATCTTGCTATAGCTTATGTATGGGAATATGATGATGTATTTATTTCATTAACCGAAGAAGCTTTCCATAATTCCGGATTAACCACATACCTTATTTCAGATTACAATATTTTAGAAGTGAAGGAGAAGATATTAAATAAGAAACTTTCTTTTAATTTTTATCTTGATCGCGCCTGGGATGTAGACGACAATTTTGGTGAATTAGGAAAAATTTTAGCTAAAAAGAAAACACGAATTTTTAATCCTTATCAAAATGTTATCCATGCAATAGATAAAGCTAGTATGCATTTAGAGTTTATAACAGCGGGAATTAATGTACCTTACTCTATTATAATTCCTCCTCATAGCGAAAGTGAAAATATTTTAATTTCTGTCGAAGATCTTTCTCTTCTTGGAAGACCATTTATTATAAAACCATGCAATACAACTGGTGGAGGCATCGGAGTAGTAACAGGCGCAGAAACATTGAAGGACATATTCCAAGAAAGGATTACATATACAGAAGATAAGTACTTGCTTCAGGAAAAAATATACCCTAAATTACTTGAAGGCAAAAGGGCTTGGTTCAGATGCTTTTGGGCATTCGGGACAACGATACCAACTTGGTGGGATGATCAGACACATCTCTATACCGAAATGCTTCCAGATGAAATTATCAAATTCAGGTTAAAGAAATTAATTCAGATAACTCAAATTATTGCAAAAAATGTTAATCTCGATTTCTTTTCAACAGAAATCGTACTAACTAAGAATAACATTTTTGTTGCTATTGATTATGTTAACGATCAGTGTGATATGCGACTTAGCTCAATTCATATGGACGGTGTTCCCGATAATGTAATTCGCCAAATTATTCAAAGAATGATCAGGGCTGTAAGAAAAGAAAAACGTAAGTTAGTAAAATAACTTTATAGTATATATTTAATGGATAAATTTCAAATCTTCTTTATATTCTCAATAATTGCTTTAGTTTTTGGGTTATCAGTATATTATTTTATTTTCAATATTTATGAAGTTACATCTTCAATAAAGCCTAAAAATCTTTTTGCTGATTACAAATCTACTACAATAATAAAAGTAATACCGATTAATTCACTTGGGTTTGAAATACCATTTAGATCAGTTAAGGCAAAAATAGAAATTGAAGAAGGAAATGACTTAATAGATATAATTAAAGAAAATGAAGAAACAGGGGTTTTTATTTTACGGGCAAAGGATAAACCCGGCAAAGTTAAAGTCATTATTAAATCTGATAAATCCTTATTACCTACATTAATTACGATAATTATAAATTCGACATATGCAGCAATTAATTTTAGATGAGCAATAATAAATATCAATTTTTATTACTATTTTTCTTTTTGAAAAGAAATAAAATATATCGCAATAAAGTTCGAGGAAATATGAAAACTATATCAATGACCTTAGCCTTAATATTTGCTTTTACATCTTTTATTTATTCGCAAGGGATAGCGGGGACAAATGCAAAATATGAATACAGATATTTAATCGATATGCCAACAGCTGGAGTGCTTAATAAAGGATTTGTTGGAGTAACATCCGATGTTTTGCCGGGGGGAGATCTTATAGAAAGAATTGAAGTTGGTGTTTTTGATAATGTGAGTTTTGGAATTTCTTATGGAGGGTTAAATATAATCGGAGCAGGGTCCCCAAAATGGTACGGATATCCGGGTATAGATTTTCGTTTTAGGATTATAAATGAAACTGTAAATATGCCGGCTTTAACATTAGGTTTTGATTCTCAGGGGAAAGGAGAATATTTTGATTCAACATCCCGATATGCTGTTAAATCACCAGGATTTTTTGCTGCTGCTAGCAAGAATTTTGCTTTCATGGGTTATTTAAGTTTACATGGTGAATTAAATTATTCACTTGAAAGTAAAGACGGAGATGATTTTGTTGATTTAAGAGTTGGATGTGAAAAAACACTAGGAGCAGATGTTTCTATTATTGGAGAATACGACTTTGCGTTTAATGACAATGCAACAAGATACTATGGTTCAGGTAATGGATACCTGAATATTGGTATCCGCTGGTCAATAGGATCCGGTTTTACTTTAGGGTTCGATTTAAGGGATTTGCTTGACAATAAGAAATGGAGTCCAACCACTGCTGATAGAGCATTAAGATTAGAGTATATTAAAAGCATTTTTTAGTAAACATTGATATTAAACTTTCTTTTATATTTTTATGTCAAAATATAAAATTTAGAATATGTAGTTAATTATGTACATAAAAGTTTATATAAATATACAATAGAATTTATTTTCACTTCAAATAAGGTTTATTTTTACCTTTTAATAGGCTCGGTTTTTGCTGATATTGAATAAGGAATTATTGAAGGAGATTGATTATGAGAAATTTTAAATATTTAAGCATTATTTTTGCCTTATTAGCAACATTCATTTTCGGAGGTTGTTATACTCAAATTGCTACTCAGAATAACCCTTCAGATAATTATGGATATAATAACCAACAAAATAATGGTGGACAAGGTGATTATGCAAATCAGGAACAATATCCTCCTGACTCAATGTATAATTATTCTTCTGACAGTAATCAAAACCAGAGCTACCAAAACCAGGACTATCAGGATCAAAACTATCAAAACCAAGGTGATATTAGCAATAATTATGATTATAATAACTATCCATATTGCGGAAATTCCTGGTGGTATGGTTATCCAAGTGTTTCTTTAGGTTATTGGTATAGTAATCCTTGGTACAATCCTTTCTATTGGGATCCTTATAATCTATGGGCTGGTACGTATTACTCACCATATTATTCATATTATAGCCCTTATGGAACTTGGAATCCTTATTATCAAGACTATTGGGGTTATTATAACAACTATCAAATGCCATCAAGGACAAATGACATTACAAGAATTAGAAATAATGATGGGTTAAGAGGTAATATTGGAGGTAGAAGCGGAGTATTTTCAAATGGCGGTACTAATCTATCTACCGGCGTTTCAATTAACCGCAATTCCGGAAGAAACGGATTGGGTATAAGTAATACATATCGTTCCTCTAATACAGTTACTAGAAATTCAACAAATAATAATGGGATAATTTTAAGAAACAACTTGAACAACAGAAATGGTTCTTCAAGCACTCAAAACAGAGTATCAAATGGCAATAGGTCAAATGTTCCTAACCGATATCAACAATACATGTCCTGGCTTAACCATGAAAGACAAATCAATAATAACAGAAGAGCAAGTGTGAACAATAATATGAGGTCTGGCAATAACGGAAATTCAAATTATGGAAGAGTTCATAGAACCTACAGTAATCCGGGAGGATATTCAGCTCCTCATTCCTATTCAGCACCAAGATATTATTCAGTACCACAAAGGAGTTATAGTCCCCCTCCCTCACATTCTAGCGGAAGTGATGTTAGGAGCAGCGGAGGAGGAAATCGAGGAAGTTCTAGCAGCTCGGGAAAACGGAGATAATTTTATGGGAAAGAGAAATCTAATATTATTAATCAGTTTATGTATAACTTCATTGATATTTTTATCAGGATGCTATACTTCAATATTATCGCCTGATCAAAGTGTAGCTCAGACAACAGTGGATAATGGAGATTCATTTTATCCACAAGATTATTACGGTGATTATAATGATTTTTATAGCGTACCATGGTGGGTATCTGTAGATTTGCCACCCAATCAAATAGGATCATCCGGAGGTTACCAAAGAGATTCCAGTAATTCACAAACTCTTATCAGAAATCAATCCGGGGGAAGATTCACTTCCGGGTTAAGAGATGCAGTTTTCAACATGGTTTACCCTGCACGAGGCTTTGTCGCTAGTAATTCCTCTGCTGGTTCATCATCTTCTTCATCAAGTAATAATAATAGCAGTGCCGGAAGTATCCCAAAATCCACTGCGGGTACAAGAGTTGAAAGTTCAAATAATAATTCCAATAATTCTGCTTCCAGACGAGATAGCGGTCCATCAACTTCAACTAATATCAGAAATAATGATGGCAGCAGAAAAACTGACGGGAGGAAATAATGCGTTCATTTCAGTATAAAATATTAGGCCCTTTTATTGTTTTATTTTTATTTTCTTTTACAAACATATTTGCACAGGATATAAGCGATGCCTTAAGGTTAGGTATGCCCTACACTAGTTCTGATGCAAGAGCATTAGGAATGGGTGACAGCTACATAGGCTTAAGCGATGGCGTAGGAGCTGCAGAGTTTAATCCAGCAGGTTTTGGTCTTCTTAAAAAGTTAGAGATATCGGGTGGAATTAATTATCTATCTTACAACAATAACACTAATTTTTTAGGACAAAATTCAAGTTATTCGAATAGTGCGACAAACCTTAGTAATTTTAGTTTAGCTTTTCCATTTCCTACCGCAAGAGGCAGTTTGGTATTTGGATTATCATACCATATTACCCAAGATTATACTGGTGCATTAAAGTTCAGCGGATTTAACTCAGCTAACAGTTCTTTAATACAGGACTTAAATGCGACTACTAATATACCATATAACCTTTATTTAGCTGATAGTAATTATAATACTAACATAAAGGGTAAACTTAATCAAAGCGGAACGATTTTAGAGAGTGGATCAACTGGCAATTGGACATTTTCCGGTGCGATTGAGGTATATAAGAATCTTTTTGTAGGACTAAATCTTGATATTATTTCAGGTTCTTATGAAAATAATTATAATTATTATGAAGATGATATAAACGGAATTTATGCTAATACACCTACTGACCCATCTACTCCAGGTACCACAGGATTTCAGACATTTCATGTGAACCATCTTTTAGATTGGAATTTATCCGGATGGGATGCTAAATTAGGATTACTTTATCAATTAGAGAATCATTCTAGGTTTGGTATAACAATTCAATTCCCCAAAACTTATACAGTAAAAGAGACATTTAATTATCAAGCTTCAAGTATATTTAATAACTATCCGACTCAGAATTATAATTATAATGACCAAGTACAATATGATATAGTAACTCCTTTTGAGCTTGGCGGAGGTTTTGCATTTAATGTCCAAAGTCTAATCTTAAGTCTTCAGGCTACTTTTATAGACTATACACAGCTTAAATTCCAAAACCCAACCGGAATTGACCCAGGAACAATTGCATCTTTAAACCAAAATATAAAAGATAATTTGAGATCAGTGGTTAATTATAATATAGGTGCTGAATATACTTTCCCTTATCTCGGTTTAAGATTGCGTGCAGGATTTTTTGTACAGCCTTCTGCATATTTGAACGATCCTTCTCAATATGATCAGAAATATTATACACTAGGAATAGGCTATCTAATAGATGGTACTTTTAATATTGACTTTGCTTATATGCACGGTTGGTGGAATAATTTTGGTTATAACTATAACGATCAATTCTATACATCTCCTACCACGAATCAAAGTATAACAGCTAATAAAATAATTATAGCTACAACATTTAGATTTTAGAATATTTTGATTTTTTATACCGGTTGTGCATTTCCTTGTTCAACCGGTTTTTTAATAAAATCCAAATAATAAGGTTAAGTAATTCATTCTAACAAGATATACTTTGATCTGATAGCATCACTAACAATTCTGTTTCATCTTGTGTTAAATGAGAATTATCGAATTCCTCATTTTTATTTGCCTTAGATGTCTTCTCTTTAAATGGCAGACTAAAAATTTTTATTTCAATTCCGGAAATTTCAATAACCTCTTTTTGTTTTAATGATTCTAAAATTTTATCAAACTTTAACATATTCCATCCCGGCAATTTCCCCAATAATAGCTCTTTATTTTGAATTGTTTTATGGTGAGTGTAAATTCTCTCCCTTTTTTTGCTGTCTTGAATGCTCATATAGAAACTCCTAAAATATTATAATCGAGTAAACATAGTCTTAATGATATTGAATACCTAAGCAAAATAACAGTGAAGATTTAGTTGATCGGTTGTTCTTATATAAATAATTTTAGAAATTACTTATATAAGAATATAAGCCTTGTTTTAATGCTATATTAAAGGTAGCTTATAAGTTAATTATAAAGTCAAAAAACAAACCCTAAAACCTTTCTATTTGCATTTAATTTTAAGAACGGAATAACTATGTATAAAATGCTGCTTCTAGAGGATGACCCTTTATGTTCATCAGAAATCAACAGATTATTAATCAATTTTTGTAATTTACACATTACAAGCTCTCCAAGTATTGCTTTACATTTAGCCACTGCTAATAAATACAATCTTATAATGATAAATATCAATAAAAAATCAGGGATGACAGTGATTAATATTGCACAATCAATAAGTAATTTAAGCAACTGCGGTGAAACTCCCATTGTAGCTTACACGATATTAAAATCTGAAAGTAATAAAGAATATTTATTGTCGTATGGATTCACACATTTTATTTCAGAACCATTTAATACCAGAAATTTTGCTCAACATATAAAGTTTATTTTGTCTTCTCAAATAAACAATAACGAATCACAGGATAAAAGTTTGAAAATACAATCCGCTCCAAAATTAGTTTATTAAAAAATTAAGTCTTGCAGCAGAATTGCAAATCAATCAATATGAATTTATAGATTTTCTCTAGGAAAATTTGTGCCGATTATAATATCCCATATGGGTGAGCTTACGCCATAACCTTTATTTGGATCCTGAAAGTGATGTTTAATGTGATGTTTTTTTAATGCCAACCAGAATTTATTATGAATGTTAAAATGATGAACTGCATAATGAGTCATATCATAGAAAAGATATCCTGTTAGAAATCCCACAAAAAAAGGAGACACATCATTAACTCCAAACATTAGATAAAATACATAATAGAATAAAGCAGCAAGTGGAATACTTACCGAAGGAGGCATTACTAATCTTCTTGAATCCATAGGATAATCATGATGAACACCATGGAAAATAAAATGTATTTTTTTTCCAAAATCAGATTTAGCATTAAAGTGGAATATAAATCTATGCAAAAAATACTCCGTAAAAGTCCAAATAAATATTCCGAATATAATTAGATATAAAACATATTCTAATGAAATATTTGCTATGAAAACAGCCCTATATAAAAAGAATAAAATCACCGGTAAATAGATAATTAAAGGCACAGCTGGATGTACACGGGAAAAGGATTCCAATAAATCACTTTTGAACATTCTAACAGTTACATCCTTATTAGTCACAAAATTTTTTGTCATATAACTACCTGTTTTAAAAATTAATAAACTAAAAGAAAATAAGACTAAATTTATTGTTAGTCTATGATTAAAATCAACATAATAAGAAAAGAAAATTTATTCTAATTTTGTAACCCCTATTCCGGGCATACTGTTTAGATATATTTTCCCATTAACTATTTTAGACCCGGTAAAAACATCATTTTTTATCAGCAAATTACCGTCAAGGTCGGCATAATCAACTAGAGGTGAAAGTTGTGCCGCTGCAGAAATAGCGCAAGATGTTTCAGTCATACACCCCAGCATGACCATCATATTTAATGCTTTGGCTAGGGTTATCATTTTAACAGCCTCTCTAATACCAGTACATTTCATTAGCTTAATATTAATACCTGAATAAACACCCTTAACCTTTATTATATCCGATAACCTTTGAACATCTTCATCTGCAAAAGTTGGAAGAGGGCTTCTATCAGTAAGCCAGGCCACTTCATCAAAATTATTTTTAGGCATAGGTTGTTCAATAAATAGAACATTCTTTTCTTTAAGCCAATATATCATATCAAGAGCAAGTTCTTTTATTTTCCAACCCTGATTTGCATCAACCGAGATAGGTTTATCAGAAATTGAACGAATTGTCTCAATAATTTCTTTATCATTTTCTGTTCCCAATTTGACCTTAATAATTCTAAACTCGTTGGCTTCACCAACTTTTTGTTTAATGATTTCGGGAGTATCAATTCCTATAGTAAAAGAAGTTACTGGTGTATTATTTTTATTCAAGCCTAAGATGTTATACCAAGGTTGGTTGACTAATTTCCCAATTAAATCATGCAAAGCTATATCTACAGAAGCTTTTGCAGCGCAATTATTTGACTCGATTTTGTCAATATCTGACAATATAGTTTCAAGCTCAAAAGGATTTTTGTATTTCTCCAGATTAATTTTTGATAAAAAATTCATAACAGAATCATGAGATTCACCGAGATACTGAGGCATCGAAGCCTCTCCATAACCTATAAAACCATCGTGCTCAATTTCTGTTAAGACAATTGGTGTTGTTTTTCGGGAATACGAGGAAACAGTGAATGTATGTTTTAATTCTAATGTAGCTGGATAATATTTAAGCTTCATGGATATTCCTAAAAGTATTCTCAGTTCGAGTAAAATAAAAGACTTGGCATTATTTTAGACAAGGAATAAATTACTTATATTAAATAATAGCTATTCGGTTATATAAAAATTAGTATAATTTTCGACATTTGATCCATCTCAAAATCAGAAAACAATCGGTTAAAATTAACTATAATTTTTATATATTGTAAATAAAATTACTACTTTTTTCCAGAAAACTTATAATATTATTACTGACTATTCATATTAGTAAACGAATTAGGAGATTCTTCAAGGTGATTGATAAAATAAAAGTAGCTTGTGAAAAATTCAAAGATAGGAATGCCTTTTACATTAAGGATAAATTTTACACTTACAATGATTTTGCACAGGTAGTTTCAAATATTCGAAATTTCTTAAATGATTTTTACGGAGGAGAGAAATTAGCAGGCTTTTTAATTTATGATGACTTGGAGACTTATAGTGCAGTTTTTGGAATACTATTTTCGGGGATGGGATATGTTCCGATTAATCCTGAGAACCCTATTGAGAGGAACATTTCAATAATTAAGCAATCAGGTATTAAAATTATTTTAACGAGTACTGATAATGAGGAATATCTACCATTTTCTAATTCTGAAGATATAACTATTGTTAATATCAAAAATTTATTAAGTTCAAAAATTAATTTAATTTTACCAAATGCGGATATTAATGAATTAGCTTATATACTATTCACATCGGGAAGTACCGGAATACCCAAAGGAGTTCCTCTTTCTAGAAAAAATCTATATTCATTTGTAGATGCTTTTTTTAAATTAGGTTATAAAT
>JAJXTM010000033.1 GCA_021783875.1 Bacteroidota bacterium | reverse complement strand
CCCTTTTCATTTTCTCTCCAAATATTATTTTGATTTAATTATGCTTATTCCCTTATAATTATTTTTTAATAATGTTTCCCTTATTAGAAAGGTCTTGCAGCGCTTGCTGAAGTTTTTCTAATTCTTTTGCAGCTTCGTCAAATTTTTTATCTCCACTGTATTTTAAATAGTTATTAAAAGCATCATTTGCTTCTTTGATTTTATCGGGTATGGAAGAAATTACCGGATTTCCATTAGTTGATTTTTGAGTAATTTCCTGAAAACCTGGAGTTTTAGCAAAAAGACCATTTAATGCTTCATCAAAAGATTTTGCATAACTCATATTTTCACCGTGCATTACTACTACTAGCCTGAGCTCAGGATATGCTGCTGTTTCTGCTTGAAGATAAATAGGCTCAACATAAAAAAGAGTATTATTGACCGGTATAGCAAGCACATTACCCCTAATAACATTTGATCCATGTTGATCCCATAAAGTTAACTGCCCCGATAGAAAACTATCCTGATCAATTTTTGTATCAACTTGTTGAGGTCCAAGGACTGTCTTATCCTTAGGGAATTGGTATGCTAGAAAACGACCGTAATTTTCTGGATCACACATACCGGCAATCCATCCAATCAATACCTGACGGTTCTTGGGAGTAAAGGGTAACATGAGTACATATTGAAGTTGTTTGGAATTAGGGGTTTGCCACATTATATAATATGGCTCAACTGGCTGAATCTTACTATAATATTTAGCAGTTGCTCTTACCCACAAATCTTCCTGATTATAAAATACCGTAGGATCTGTCATATGGTATTTTTCGTATACAATACCTTGAGTAAGCAGCATATCAACCGGATATCTAATATGTGCTAATAATCCCTTAGGCATCTCACTCATTGGTTTAAGAAGATTAGGAAATATTTTGCTCCAAACTTTAACAATTGGATCATCTTTATCCATTATATAAAAATTTACTGAGCCATCATAAGCATTCACTATTACTTTAACTGAATTCCTAATGTAATTTATTCCGTCAAGATAATCACTGAATTGAGTGGTCAAGGTCTGGGTTGAATTTCCTTCTTTGTAATTAATATTTTCGGTTGAGGAGAAAGGTTGACTACAGGGGTAATAGCTTGATGTAGTGTAAGCATCGATCATCCAATATAATTTCCCTTTGGAAAGAACAATATATGGATCTTTGTCAAAATGCAAAAATGGGGCTAGTAGTTTGACTCGTTCTTCTATTTGCCTGTGAAACATTATCCTACTTTGATCTGTTGGATAATCGGAAAATAAGAAATTAGTTCCGTCATATTTCCACCCGAATAAAAATTTACGCCAAAAATTCGAAAGACGAACTCCACCATTTCCTTTATACTTATTATAAACGTTATCATCGCCGCTTGGATAATCAAATTCCTTTTCTTTTGAATTAACTACTACTGGTGTTTGAGTAAGCTGTCCAAAATATATTTGCGGTTGAGTAACTTTTAAGGTTGAGTCTTCACTGACAGGAGGTATATCTTTAATTATAAGATGCGGCAAACCCTGTTGCGAAAACTCATTCACCGAAGCCATTGTCAAACCATATCCATGGGTGTATTGGAACCTCTTATTGACAAAAGTCTGGCTTTGCTGAGGTAAGTTATCCAAATTTATTTCTCTTCCGGAGACCAAGACCTGCCTCCTTTGTCCATTAACTGTATATCTATCGACATCAACATCAGAAAATTCATAGTATAATCGAATTGTTTGAAATTGTTTATATACCGCATCTAAAGCGCGCCAATCCCATAAGCGAATATTGGTAAAAATATTTGGGTTTTGTTCAACAGTATTAGCTGAAAAATTACCTTCCATTGGATATTGTTTTTCCTCAACTTTGTTTAGACCAAATCCTAAGCGTGTAAACTTAATATTATTCAAAATATAAGGGCGCTCAAACGTAATTTCATTTGGTTTTACCATGAGCCACTCAAATCCTGCCGGTAATGCTATAAGTCCGATGAACCAAATTAAAAGGATTAATATTCCTGAACTGCCTAAAACTAAGATATGTGAATGATCTGTCGAGATATTAAATCTTGAATAAAAAAGTTTTTGAATTTTCTTTCGAGCAAACGGAAGAAGTAATGCAAGGGCAATTATAATCATTATAACAATTATAATATAATATGCCGGTAGTAAGACTTTAACATCAGTCCAACTTGGACCGGAAACTACCCCGGTGTCAGAATACATTAAATGATATATACTTAATAATTTACCCCATGCCAGTATTAAAATGAAAACAGCGCTATTAAGATATAAAGGGAAATAAAATTTCTCTGTTCCAATTTCATAATTTTTAGGGAAGTTAAACACAAATTTATTTTCGCTAAATCGGATAAAAGATGATATAAAAGAAACAAATAATGCTAAAAGAGATATTAAAAATAATAGTATAAATAATTCGTCATAAAACGGAAGAGAGAAAAGGTAAAAGCCGACATCTTTTCCAAGAACAGGATCTTTAATCCCTGTAGACACTCTATTAATAAATTCTAAGATTACATCCCAATTAGAAAATCCCCATGCGCCTCCGATTAGAAGACCGCTTATTTTTGAGATATTATGCAGAGTTTTATGTTCTTTTGAAATCGGAAGAGTCAGAATAAAGATGCTAATTAGACCGAAAATAGCACCTGCAATTGCAAACCCTGCATTAGAATTTACAACAGTCCAAAATCTATCAAAATACCCCAGGTTAGCATACCAAAGAGCTTCTCCCCAAAAATCCATAAACCAAAAAAATGCCAGAGTCAACCCCGCAATAAACATCCCAGAAATTATTTTCACTTTATTTTGTTTTTTAGAACCGCTTACAAATAGGAAAAATGAAAAACCTAATAATAAGAACATCAAAGCATAATACATTTAATTTTCCTTCCGATCTAGTCTAACTTAAAAACTCTATTATAAATAACAGCTAAATATTCTTTTATAAATTAAATAAAGAAAACAACAATCAAAGATAATAAACAAAACAATAGATTATTATAAGTAATAAAAGAGAGAGTAATAAAATTATGCAGAAATTATTATACGGGGATAGAGATATTATGAAATTTTACTGATTTTGGGGAAAGACAATATAACTTTTGTCCCATTGTCTTTTTTACTTTCAATGAAAAACTCACCTTGCATTAATTTTGTTAGTTGATAAGCTATAGTTAGACCTAACCCGGCTCCTTCATAATTTCTTATATATGCGTCTTCAGCTTGTACAAAAGGTTGAATCAATTTTTTCAGATCTTGTTCTTCAATGCCCCTGCCGGTGTCTGATATTATGATCTGAACTTCATTTCCTTTTTCTTCTGTACTTATTGAAATGGTGCCTTGATCGGTATATTTTATTGCATTATCTACTAATGATTCTAAGATCTTTTCAAATTTAATCCAATCTATTTTGATATTTAGATCCTCTAAACCCAAATTCAGAATCAGATCCAGATTTTTCTTTTGAGCCTCCGATAACTTATTGTTGAAAATTGATTGAATAACCTGGTTACAATTCAGAGTAACAAGATCAAATTCAATTTCGCCTGAGTATATTTGCGAAACTTCGACAATATTATTAAAAAGATTAAGGACCCTAGTTAATACATCCTTAAAAGACCCTATTAAATCAATTAATGAGTTATATTCTTTACTTTGAATATATTCATCAATAATTTCAGAATACCCGACAATTGCATTAAAAGGAGTTCGAATTTCATGTGACATGTTTTCAAGAAATGCGGTTTTCATTTTATTAAGACTTATTTCAGTTTCATAAGCCTTTTTCAATTGTTCTTCATATAACATTTGATCCGTTATATCCTGCATAGCTACTATAAATATGGATTCTTTTTCAATTTCATCATAAATAAAAGAAATTTTTACGCTGTATTGTCTCTTATTTGAATTGATAAAATTAAAACTCACATTTGGGTCATGTGAGACTTCAATTTTTGATATTGCAGTAAAAATTTGTGAATATAGATTTTTATCCAATACAGAATGAAGACTTTTCTTAAAAGAATTAATTTTATTAATCGAGAAGATATTGCAGAAATTTTCGTTAGCATTTTCAAATAATAATTGGTCCTCTTTCCTCTTAAAGATGAAGAGAAGATCTGAAATATTATTTATTATAGATTTTAACCGACGCTCAGATTTTTTAATAAATAGATTCTTTAGAATATAATTGGTTATATCATTTGCTGTGAGAATAAAATTTAGATTTTCATTCCCTTCTAAATAAACCGGATTTAATTTAAGTTCTTCATAAAGGGTATTTCCGCTTTCATCCATGCTAGAGATTATTTTTGTCCAAACTTCAACTCTGCTTATTGATAGTTCAATATTTTTTTTCTCTTCGTTCGTGAGATAAAAAGAAAGAACATCAACAACAGATTGGTTATAGATAACTTCAATTGCTTTGTTCAATATTTTTTCAAATGAGGTAGTAGAATATGTAATTATTCCTGAATCATTAGTTATAATAATCGGGACTCGTCCATATTCAAGTGCATTATGGAGGTCATTAATTTTAGCCTCAAGCTTGGTTTTTTCATTAAATGACTTAAAAACTAATACTATATATTCAACCTCATTAATTATTATTCTTTCTGCCTGAACATTGAAGTCGTTATTATCAAGGTTATGCTCAGGAGAATAATATAAATCGAATTGCATATTATTATAGTTGCTATTAGCAAGAAGCTGGATAGTATTTCGCAAATCAGGTTCGGAGCTTAAGTCAAAGAATTTCTGATAATGATAATACTTAAATGCTTTTCGGAAGGAGCTGTTAGAATAAATAATGCGGCATGTAGCATCCACAATTATGAGCGCATTGCTTTCGGATAATTGGTAAAGATTTTCAAACTCAGATATAGGGTTGAAACTCTTTGATTCTGCGTTATTATCGTCGTTCAGATTATTCAATATTGCTAACACTTATTTGTTTAATTATAAGAATATCATTTTTACTTAAATTGATTTTCCGGTCAGTGCCAAGTTTAATTCCGGCTAACTTGTCAAGGAAAATAAAAACCTGATTATTTAACTGTTCAAATTCTTTAACCATTCCGTTTAAATAATCAATTACTAGATTATCCAGAATGTACTGGTCATTCAAATTAGTATCACCAGTTAAACCAAACTCTTCAACTTTTTGGAAAAATAAATTTAGATTATTAAATGGAACTATCAAGTTTTCCTGGTTGTAATTCAGTTTTCCTATTTTAGATAAAATTTTAGTAGATATTTTTTTCTTAAAACTCTTCTTATCAAATTCTTTGGTTATAAGATAATTCAAAATTTCTAATTCATTTAAGTCATCCAGATCAATATTAATCTGAAACTGAATATTAGAAATTAAGAAATCAAGGTAAAGTTTCTCTTTGGCAACATATTTAAAGTCTTTAAGTTTCCAATTAATTAGGTTTATATACTTCAAATAAGGCGAAAAATCCACAGAATCATGATAATCCATCCGCCGGGCAAAGTTAATATTATAATTATTAATTGCACCCGGTATTTTGGAAGCATTACTGAAAGTACTTCCTGCCGCTATATTATCTATTTTATTTAACATACCCACTTCCTCAACTTATTATCGAAGGATAATGGGAAAAATTGAGAGAGCTATTCTAATTTAAGCATTTTATTATCAGGTGTATAATCAATTATTTCTGGATTTTGAAGGTGAGTTAAATCATTAATAAGAAGCTTAATCCTTTGAATAGATTGCGAAATGATTTGAAAATCTTCTAGAAATACATTTTTTTGTTTAATATTAATATCATCTTCAATATTTTTTACTGACATAATAAGGCTGCTGAGGGGGTTATTTATTTTGTGACCAATGGTACAAGCCATTTCAATTAATGCTTTACTATGCTCAATATCTTTTAATTCATTTTGAAGATTGTGTATTCTCATTCCAGAACGTATTCTAGCCAGAAGTTCCTGATTTTGGACAGGTTTCACAAGGAAATCATCAGCTCCGAGGTCCAAACCAGTAACCCTATCTTTCAAAGATGCTCTTGCAGTCAGAATAATGAAATATACCAATTTATATTTTTCATCTTTTTTAATATGATTACATAGTTCTATACCGCTCATAAAAGGCATTGTCCAGTCAGCAACAATTACCTCAGGGATTACTTTTTCAAGTAATTTCAATGCTTCCTGACCATTAGTAGCAGTATATACTTCAAAATCATTTTTTGAAAGGAGTTTCTCAAGGATGAAAAGTGTATCTTTATCATCTTCTACTATAAGGATTTTATTTTTATTCAATTTTTATCTGCTCTCTAATAATATTGATAAACAAATTAAAATCAACAATTGGTTTTGTTATAATTTTATCTGCCATATTTTCTTTAATAAAATTTTCTTCCTTAATTTTTCCAGAATAAGCTGTAACAATAATAATAGGAATTTTATTATATCTAGGATTGCATTTTATATACTTTGAAAATTTAATCCCGTCAATTTTTTGATTATCAAGATAAGTGTTCTTCAAACTAATATCCATAATAATTAGGTCAATTTCTGAGATGCTGAGAAGCTGCATAATTTCATTACCGTCCTCAAGAATAAAAAGATTAAATCCTGCTTTTTTTAAAATATATTTATATAAAGTTATAGTAATGGGATCGTCTTCAATAATTAATAAATTTTTCATTTCTGGTTATCAATATATTTTATAATAATGCTAATTCTTCTATTAACAAAACTAAAGGGGTTACTTGGATCACGAAGTTCTCGATCTGCATATCCTCTGACCTCAAAAATTTGGCTATCAGGAAGATTACCCGAAGTCAATGCGCGTCTGGCTGAATTTGCTCTGTCAGAGCTTAATTCAAAATTGGTATAACCATTTGTTCCGCCAGAATAAGGTCGAGAATCCGTATGTCCCTCAATAATTATTTTATTTGGCAGCTTAGACAATTCATCACCGATTTTCCTTAATAATAATTCTGCTTCTTTTGTTAACTTTGCAGTTCCAATTTCAAAAAAAAGATTTTTTGCTGCTTCAACAAGTTCAATGCGTAGACCTTCTTTAACAAACTCAATTTTAATTTGCCCCATTAAATTACTAAACTTAGAATCTCTTGATAAATCTCCGATAATTTCATCCCCCATTTTTTTTAGAATCTCCATTTCTTTATCATGTGCTTGCTGGATCGAGACATTTTTATCATTTATTAAGGATGGGATTTCGCCTTGCAATATGCTAGCACTTTTATTTGAAAAGCCTATTGGGTTTCTAAAATAATTAGCTACTAATTTTCTTACTGCTTGGTCCTGACTTAATACCCAGAGAACAATAAAAAGTGCCATCATAGCTGTAACAAAGTCTGCATAAGCAACCTTCCATGCGCCGCCATGACCGCCACCGTGGCCTTTCTTGATTTTCTTAATTATTCTTGGAGGAGTTTCTGAACCTAATGACATGATTAGCTCTTACCTCTTACATAATTTTCCAATTCTGAAAAAGTAGGTCGTTCATCGGAAAATATAGTCCTTCTAGCTATTTCAATTGCTATAATAGGCGGATTGCCTTTAGCGTAAGCTACTATACAAGCTTTGATAGTTTGAAGAACCCGGGATCTAGTTTCCATATTATGTTCAATATTTGCAGCCAAAGGATTTACAAAGCCATAAGCAAGCAAAACGCCCAAAAATGTACCAACTAATGCAGCTGCGACATGATGACCGACGACCTCTGCGCCTTTGTCAATTGATGCCATCGTAACAATTATTCCTAGCACCGCTGCAACAATACCTAATCCGGGTAAAGAATCTCCTACACGAGATATTGCTGCCGGAACCGGCTTTGATTCAAGTTCATGGGTTTCTATCTCAGTGTCAATCAGTTCTTCTAATTCGTGAGGAGGGACACCTCCGGATAACATTACTTTCATTGTATCAGCAAAGAAATTCCTTGTAATATCATTTTCAACAAATTTTTTATTTGAAGATAAAATTTGACTGCTTCGGGGATCTTCAATATGTTTTTCTACCGCTAATAATCCATCCCTTTGAGCAACAAGAAAGAGTTCATTAAACGATTTCAAAAGTTCAAGATAATCCTTCTTCGTATAATTATCAGGTTTTAGCGCTTTTGGTATTTCTGCTAATATTTTCTTTAGAAGGCTCATAGGCGAAGCAATTAACAAACTTCCTATGGCAGCTCCAGTTATTGTAATTAATTCTGCCCATTGCAGCAGAAGTAAAAAATTTCCACCTGATATGAAGAATCCAATAACAATTGACATGATAACAATTATAGCACCAACTATTACAAACATTTTATATCTCTAATTCTTTATAAGATTTTTCAATTTCGTTAACTGCTGCAAACACCTGGTCGCACATCACTCTAAGTTTTTCCCAATTTAGATATTTCCCTCCTAGTTGATCTTCAATTATGCCTCCAAGTAAACTGAGATTTGGATATCCGATAGTGCCTCCAATACCTCTGATTTCGTGCATCAGTGTTTTTATTGTATCATAATCTGAATCATCCAAAGCCTGCAATATAATTTTTTTTTTCTGGGGGAAAGTGGATAAAAAATATCCGCACATTTCTTTTTTAATATCTTTTATCTCTGTCGAAGAAAAAACATTAGTTTTTTTAAGGTTTTCAAGAAATTCTTCTCCTAGTATTTCAGCAACATTTTTAAGAATTATCTCTTTTTGTAGAGGCTTGGATATTATCCTATCAGCCCCCGTTTCAATAGCTGTAACTACGTTTGATCTATTTGTATTGCCGCTAATTACAATAACCGGAATATTTTTTAATCCATCTAAGACTTTAATGACCTGGAGCATCTTTATACCGTCAAAATTAGGCATTAGAAGGTCTAGGAAAATTAAAGCAGGTTTTGTCATAGCAGCTTTTTGAATTCCATCCAGCCCGTCATGGCTAAATACTATCTCTATATTGTAATTACTAAAAAAAGTTTTTAATGTATGACATATTAAATCAGAATCATCAACGACAAGAATATTGACTTGTTCTTTTTTAGTGTCCATCTTTCAATTTTCTTATATTATTAATTTTAAGCTTTGATAAGTCCATAGGTTTATTATTGCTATTTTTAAAAGCTTCGATAGTTTCTTGTTTGACTTTTGAATAAATTTCGCCTCTGAAAATTGCAATATTATCTGGGGCTGTGATTCCTAATTTTACTTGTCCCTCTGAAATAGAAAGGACTTTAATAATAATATTTGAATCAATATTAATTTCTTCATCAATTTTCCTGGTTAGAATTAGCATGGTATTACCGAATCTATCCTTCTTTAAATAAATTATAGTTAACCGGATAATTATCATTATCCATAATTCTTTGGACACCTGTTTTTGTATCCTGATTTATATAAACAGGCGCCTTTAAATTAATTGTAATTTTCATAATATCAGAATTCATAGTAACAATCCCAAATGGTTCTCCTCCTTTTTCAGATGGATACTCATCATCTATAACTCTAATACCTATCATTGGGAATGCAATTTCAGGTTCTTCAATTGAATTTAGCCAATAAAAGAAATCATCGTCTACTTTAATTAACAAATAGTTCTTGAGATTTTCAAATCCGAAGATCCCATTTGAAAAATTGATTAATAAATCAGGATTGAATTCAATCTCACCAAATTGTCTCGTATTTATTTTCATGATTTTTATTTTTTTATTATTATAATATCTACTCTTCGATTTGTAGCTCTACCTTCAATAGTTAAATTAGAAGCAATAGGTTTATATTCTGAATAACCGACAATTGAAACCTTTTCAGCATTTAATCCCTCATTTTTTATTAGATAGTATGCAGTGTTGAGAGCCCGTGCAACCGATAAATGCCAGTTAGAAGGAAATGCTGCCGTATTTATAGGGACATTATCTGTATGACCTTCAATTCTAATATCATTAGGCAATTCTTTCAATAATTCTGCTAAATGGTTCAATACAATTAAAGAGCTTTTCGCTAAGTTTGCGCTTCCCGAGCCAAACAAAATATCATCCAGTATATGAATTATAATGCCTCGTGAATTCTGTTCTAAACTAATTGAATTATTGTAATGATACTTATTAATTAAATTTGTCAATTGAGTATTAAGATTTTCTTTTAATGGTAATGGTGTTTTAACAATATTAATATGTGTTTCAATTAATTTACTCTTGCTGCCAAAGATATCGCCAGCAGCATTAACCACTTTTTGATATTTATGAGAATCAATGTTTGAAATCGCATACAATATTATAAAAAGTCCTAATAAAAGTGTAATCAAATCAGCATAAGTAATTAAATAGCGATCTTTATCTCCGCCTTCATTAAACTGCAAATCTTCTACACTTAAAGACTCATTAATCTTAGCTGCTCTCTTTGCGGAAGAAGACTTATTAGCCTTGCTTTGACTATTGATGGGATTTCTCCGCTCTGCAATGCTAGTATACCTTCTAGAGATATCTCCATCATATGTTTTTCTTGCTGATGACATTCTTTTAATTTATCGCCAATTGGTAACCATAAAATATTTGCACTAAATACGCCCCAGAGAGTTGCTATAAACGCTGAGGCAATGTTTTTTATTAAAGAATTCGGATCTCCACCGGCATTTGCCAGTGTCATTATTAAGCCCATAACAGTTCCGATAATACCCATTGTAGGAGCATATCCTCCCATTTTCGTAAAAATAAAAATATTCGAATAATGCCTTTCTTGCATTGATTTAATCTCTAGAGAAGCAAGAGTTTGTAATGAATCGGAATCATTTCCGTCAATTGCATACCTCAATAATTTCTTTGGAAATATATAATCAAGCCTATCAATTCTTTTTTCAATTGAAAGAAGTCCTTCCTTTCTTGATATTATCGAAAAATCAATCAAATTATTTATAAGACGGTGTAAATTATATTTTTCAGGGAAATAAGCCCGGCGAATCAAAAGTAGAATATCTTTAAATTTATCAAACCCAAATCCAATAATTACTGTAGAGAAAGTCCCGCCGAAAACAATTATTAATGGGGGAATTAAAAATAAAGCATTAAAGCTACCTCCTTCTAAAAAGAAAGCACCAAAAATTGATGATATTCCTAAAATTAATCCGCCGACGGTACTAAATTTTTTTATCATAAATAGCTTAAGAGCGTTTTGTTACTTATCATTGCTGCCATTTGATAAGTTTCCTGTAATATGTTTTGCTGGCTTTGTAAATTAACCGCTGATTTAGCAACGTCAATACCTTGAATATTCGATATCATCGTTGTTAATTGTGTTTGCTGGTTTGTCAGCAAATCCTTTGAGTTTGTTAATTGATTTGCAGCATTTCCGGTTTTTGCAATATTATCTAATAATCTATTATTAAAATCCGTAATCACCTGTATCTGCGCAGAAGTCGGAATTATTCCAGATTGAAGATTATTCTTTATTGAAATCAAAGTATTAAAAATGTCTGTCTTTTGGTTTGCTGATGATGCTAACGAGGATGCACCAGTGGATTGCATTATAGTTGTCGGATCAAATGTAAAAAAAATATTTTTTGCACCAATATTAATTTGAATAGGTGTTGGTGACTGACCATTTACAGCTTGGAGACTGCCATTTGAAGAATTAAATGAAAATGTTTTTGGTGCTGGAGGTTGTGCAAGTACTGAAGATCCGCTGGCATCAATTACGTCATAGGTCATGCTATAAGTATTTGCCGCAGTTTTAGTATAATTTACTTTAAAAGTATATTGTGTTCCGGAGGTATCATAAACATTTGTCTGATCGGTAACGCTAGATCCAATCGAAGTTGAAGGATCAATATTACCATTTTCAGTCACCATAGTTCCAAATACTTCTGATCCTGGCATATTAATTCTTTGAAAGACATTTTGAGAAGTCCTAATTACTTGAGAACCGGATACATCTGTATTAACAACTACTGCAGAATTATTATTTGAGAAGCTATATGGTGCCGTTGAATTATCAGTACCTCCGAATACATACTTTCCATCCGATTGTGTATTAGCCAATCCCAAAATAGTTTGAATTGATTGGTCAATTTTATTGGCATAATTTTTTAAATCTGTCGAATCTACCGTTGAATTGTTTACTTGTGTAAGTTGAGTTAAGTCGGTTGTAATTTCATTTTGAATGCTTTGCATAGTGTTCGTTGTGTCATTAACAAATGATGAAGCAGTATCTATATTTGATGAATAAGTTTTCATTTGATCCAGTTGACTATTCCACTTTAGCAATTCACTTATACCTGTCGGTGAATCAGAAGGTTGTTGGATATTATTACCTGTGGCAATTTGTGTTTGCAAAGTATTTACACTATTTTTAATATTATTTAAGTTGTTAAGGTAATTCGTGCTTACCATGCTGTCAGAGATTCTCATAATTACGCCACCATATTTATAATTGTATCTAACATTTGACTTGCAATAGATATTATTTTTGCTGAGGCATCATAGCATTTTTGATATTGAATAACATTAGAAGTTTCTTCATCAGTGTTAACTCCGGATATAGAAGCTTTTTGATTTTGTAATTGATTCAATACTAGTTGATATGATTTAGCCGAATTTGTAACATTTTGAGTATCGCTACCAACTTGTGAAATAAGTTGATTATAGTTATCATTCAAAGAAACTCCGCTTGAATTTTGTTGGTTCAAAATATTAGATATATTTAATGCAATATTACCATTTCCGGATGTTCCATCACTTGATGCAGCAATCTTACTCGGGTCTTGAATAATTTGAGTATTTATTGAAAGAGTACCGTTCTGGTAACCGCTAAAAAATGGAACTCCGGTTTGTGGTGGATTCCCATTTGTATATCCGGCTATTGTCTGTGAGTTAACCCCATTCATCAAATTATTGACATAGCTATCCAAAGAATTTTGATAACCGGGAATAGTATTATTATACATATTAGTAAGCGCAAATAAAGAACCTCCTGTTAGGGCGCCGGATACTGATCCATCGGTTGTTGTTAAACTTAATTTCCCATTAATATTAGATAACTGGAGCTGGGTGCTATGAGCTCTATCAACAGCAAAAATTCCACCTATAGAAATAACTGCAGAATTTCCGGAATCATAGCTTACATTTATATTAGTTAAATTGCTAAGATCTGTAATTGCCTTATCACGTTGATCTAATAAATCATTCGGTTGTTGTCCGCTTGATTGACTTTGATAAATTTGGACATTTAAAGATTGAATTTGCTGCAAATCTGTATTTATTTGATTTACTTGGTTTTTGGACTGTGACACTAGATCAGATTTTACTGAATTAAATCCATCATTTATATTCTGTACCTGAGCACTTAAACTCTGTGCTGTTTGAATAACATTATTTCTCAAAGCATTTGAATTTGGAGTGACCGAAAGCTGTTGCCAGGCATTAAAAAAAGCTGTACTTAGGCTTGAAAGACCGGAAGTAGATGGTTCCGCAAATAATTGCTGTATTTGATTAAGCACTGAGCTGCTCTGATTATTATTTGAGTATTTGGCATTATTAGTCCAAATCTGACTATTTGTTAAATTATCAGTAACACGCTGAATATCACCAAGTTTAACACCAGTGCCAAAAATAAAGTTTCCTACCTGTTGTGACGGATCTTCGGAAAGGACAACCTGCTGTCGTGAATAATCCGGATTGGCAGCATTTGAAATATTATTTGAAGTGACGTCTAATGCTTCCTGATAAGACATCAAGCTTTTAGTTGATATATCAAATACCGAACTTATGCTCATTATGCTCTCCTATCCAGAATAGAATTTTTATTTGCATGAGCAAATATTGTTACTAATTGCTTTATAAAACTTTTTGCTTGATTAATAAGAATTTTATTTTGGTTGTTAGCTTCAACTATTAAATAAACTAATTTCTTAATTGATTCGTGCAATTTGATAAGTCCGGTTAATTTAAATTCATTTTTTAATTTAAGAGAATTAATAAAATCTGAAAGATTATTCGATTCTAAAATTATTGAATACTTTACAGCAAGCTGAATAATGATATCTGACATTAAAATCTTTTTTGCCTCAATTTGATTAAAAAACGCACCTTCTTTTGTAAGAAGATCTTCTAAAACGACAATATCATTATTAATTATCGCTTTTTGTTGTAAATAAATTAAGTCCAAAAATTTCTGTAATAATTCCTGCTGATTTTTCATTTCATTAAATAGATTGCTTATTTCCATTTTCGGCTCCATTTAAATGGTTAAGGTAACTTAAAACTCGTTTAACATAATTTTGTGTTTCTTCAAAAGGCGGAATACCGCCGTATTTTTGAACGTTTTCCGGTCCAGCATTATAGGATGCTAATGCTAAATTAATATTGCCATTAAATTTTTGCAGCATTTGCGAAAGATATTTTGTCCCTGCAAAAATATTTTGCTGCGGATCCCAAACATTTGAGGCTCCCATTTGAGATGCAGTCGAATCAATTAATTGCATTAATCCTTTAGCTTTTGCACTTGAAACAGCTTTTTCATTGGCAGCTGATTCAGTCAATATTACAGACTTTATTAAATTCTTATTAACTC
>JAJXTM010000318.1 GCA_021783875.1 Bacteroidota bacterium | reverse complement strand
ACATTAATAAAATGTTTATAACTGTAATAAATATTAGACTTTTATTGATTTTCGGCCGCATAATGATTTTCCCATCTTTTTTCAAATAAGATATTTAAGTATGCTTGATAGCATACTCCTCACGTTGAAATAATAATTGTTTTTCTATATTATCCGTGCCAACATCTCTTAATAATATAGGATTTAGTGTATATGTGTTATCTAACAAATTTGAAAACATCTCAGGATTTTCTTTTTTGTATTCATCAGTTAATTTTTTAAGTTCAACAAGTTTTTCAAATTTGGATGTCTCTGGATCAAATATTTTTAAGTCATAAATATGCTTTTGCATTTCTTGTTCACCTCTCCACAAAAATTCAATTTCATCAGAACCTTGAAATGCACTTATCACTGTATAATAATAACTAGTTGCTTCAAATGAAAGTGCTAAACCTTTTTCACCGGCCCATTCTAATGATTTTTGGATAATTGCATCTCTTGCGCTTCCTACTGTATTATCTTTAAACGCATTGGGATTAAATAAATTATCTCTTGAGGGAATTCCAATTATTGTAACGTAATACTTTAGTCTCCAGTATGAAGAAAAGGAAAGAAACCGATCATCAATGAGAAATTTTCCATCAGGATCAAAATTCTTAATAGGGTTATCCATAACATAATTATAACTACTCCATCCCGGATATTTATCCCTTAAAGGATCAACACTTAGCCACCTTCCTGATGAGCTTTCATAATACCTGGCTCCAAAATAATCCAAATTAGTCTCATTATCACGTTCTTTGCCGGTGAACTTATAGCGGTCATTAGGTAGTCCTTGGTTATAACTTCTTATATATTCTCCGTAACTGTAGTAGTCTTGTGCAGCTAAATTTTGTTAGAAATATTGTTTGGTTAAAGACTATTTTCCAGCTTTGCATGTTGTATCCTTATACATAATAGCATTTGTATCAAATTTTGTGAGCGCTTTTAAATCATCCCATTTAGAATATATCGGGACAAGGCGAATAACTTACGATGAACACTATTATTCATTTTTTAAATAATCTAAGAATTTTTTTATTTTTTCTTTTAATTCTTTTTCACCAAAATATCCTTCATGTTCTGTTCTCCAGTCTGGATTTTCAACAAACATAGATAGTTCATCTTGGAATTTATCCAAGGCTTGGATTTTAAGATTTATAGAATCCCAAGGGAAATCTTCACTAACTATAATATTATTGTACTTTTTAATTACTTCTTTTGGTCTGGTTTGATCACCAATATAGTTCTCTAATAAGTCTATAACTTTTGACAAAATTAAATCTTCATTCATAGTATTTCTTTCTACAAATTATTATTTCCATACTGGTCTACCTTTCCAAGATGTGCCCTTATCAGTAACAGTAATTACATTTCCATTCCCGTTGGTTACAACTCGTATACCTCGTCCTGACTTAGACTGACTACTCGGTAAATAATGTTCTACTGTACCAGGTTCATTCCCTTGTTGTGTTCTTCCTTTTTTAATAGCTTCTTTAACTCTTTCTTTTGAAACACCTTGCTCTTTCATTCTATCTTCGGCATGTTTAGAATACTTTATTTCATTGTTTGAATTTTCTTGTTCTTCATTTAACTGATATGGTATCACCTCTGGTTTCCAAGTATCTTTGTCCCCAGGCATAGTAAGTGAGGCCGTCACAACGAACCCTACAGCCCCGCCAACTTCAACAGCATCCTTTAATACTTCTCCTAAGATTGAAGAATCATAAAAATATGGAAGACTAATTTCTAATGGTATGCTAGCATTCGTCTTTGTATTTGCATAAGAATAAACCGGGTCTAAAACCCATATTTTTTTATTAGGATCACCTGGATCTGTTTCCCAATGTCCCAACATTCCATCGTCATCAACAATATTTACCGGATTATCACTACAATATACATAAGGGCTCTCTTCTGGATGATCATCAGCCAAAGGGTCTACGCTTAGCCACCTTCCTGATGTACTTTCATAATATCTGGCACCAAAAAAAGTTCGATCATTATTTATTTGTCTAATTGGAAAAAATTCTTATACTTACCCGGCAACTTGACATTGTAATCTAAGTTACCGTAATGTAAAATATCTAATATTCGCTCTTTGATTCTACTATTTTCTTTAATTAAAATATTGTAAAAGAGTTTAGGGTTTAATTTAAGTGTATTTACAAACCAATAAGCACTTGATTCAACCATCTCACCTTCTAAAGTGCAATTAAACTTTAAATAATTTGGCATGTAGTGTTTACGTAGAATGATAAGTTTCGAAAGGATTTCAGGATAATTGTAAACGTAATTATTTAGCTTTCTGTTTAAAACAGTATCACTAAATAAATTTTCTGTCAATGAATAAAAATTGACATATTCTAATTTATCTTGCGGCATTGCTTCAAACATCTGATCAACCACTATCTTTCTCTCGCTAATTTCATACATCCTCATCGCATAGACAAAATCAGTCAGTTTACTGGGTAAGTAAATACTGTTATAATATGTTGAAAGACTGTCATCGCTATTGATGGAAGTAATTTTCTTAAAATCTTTCTGTTCTTCTTTTATTAAATTTATGTCTTGTGCAGTAATGACGCTAATGTAAAATAATATCAAGACTAACATTCCATATATTTTCATATTTAATCCATTTCGTTTAGATTTTATAAAATCCTAAACTTTCTGTTGTTATTTGTTTTTCTCTTTGTCTCTCTTTGATTTATTATCTTCAACTTTTAAAGTTTTCAATGGATCGTTCTTAGCCGTTTTTACTATTGTAGCCATTGCTGCATCTGTTGTTCTAACACAACCAAAAGTCCAGTATTTTGGACCACCTTTATCTGCTCTGCCTGAATGTATTCCAACGCCTTTGTGTTCAGTACCTCTAGTATCTTTGAAAGATGCTAAACGGAAAATCTGTAATGCTTCAAGGGAAAAGTTACAATTAATAAAAGATCATAGTTGGAAAAAGTTTTCATAATTTATGCTGCCTGATTTAGTTTTTCCCAATAATTTTTTCTGATTTTCTCAGCTTGCTCTAATTTCGATTCTCGTTCAGCCAACCTTTCCTGTTTTCTTCCCAAAAGATAATCTTCCGGCCTAAGGTAATGTAAAGAAGAATGGAGCCTCTTTGTGTTGTAGAATTTAACATAATCCTCGATGTAAACTTTGAACTCATCTATACTGACCGGGGACTTTATTCTTAAACATTCTTCGCTTATAGTTCTGTGGTAACGTTCAATTTTACCATTTGCTTGAGGATAATTGACCGAAGTCTTTACA
>JAJXTM010000317.1 GCA_021783875.1 Bacteroidota bacterium | reverse complement strand
TAAATGCATAGGTTGCGGGGAATGTGTTATATCATGTAATGCTGAAAATAATATCCCTATTGTTGGGAAAGATCAAGTAAAAGTTAATAGGGAAATGCAATGGATAAGAATAGACAGATATTATTCTGGTAGCCAAGAAAATCCTAAAGTTAGTTTGGAACCAATGTTATGTCAGCAGTGCGATCATGCACCTTGTGAAAATGTTTGCCCAGTTGCTGCGACTAACCATAGTGATGATGGGCTAAATCAAATGATATATAACAGATGTGTAGGCACCCGGTATTGTTCAAATAACTGCCCTTATAAAGTCCGAAGATTTAATTTTTTCAATTTTAGGGATCATTTCAGAGATGGTTATCAACAAAGTAATTTGCTTGATTTAGTATATAATCCTGAAGTTACAGTTCGTTCCCGAGGTGTAATGGAAAAATGTACTTTTTGTATACAAAGAATAATGCAAGCCCGATCTGATGCCATCAATGCTCATCGTGAGCTCAAAGGATCGGATGTTAAAACAGCATGCCAGGAAGCTTGCATTACAGAAGCTATAAATTTTGGAGATATAAATGATAAAGAATCTGAATTCTATAAATATCGAAATCATAAACTAGGCTACTATGTGCTTGAAAATTTAAATGTACGTCCTAATGTTACCTATATTGCTAAATTAAGAAATATTCATACGGAGGAAGTATAAGTGAACATTGACTATTCTGCGGAATTAGCGCTTGTTGAGGGTAATCCTCGATTAGCTGATATAGATGACCTTATTTCAAGACCTTTAACTCAACCGCCGACCAAAAAATATTATATTGCGCTTTCAATCAGTGGAACTGCATTATTGATTGGCGCATACTCACTTTGGCTTACTTTGTATTACGGCATTGGTATGTGGGGCAATAACGTTCCTGTTGGCTGGGCATTTGATATTACTAACTTTGTCTTCTGGATTGGTATAGGTCATGCAGGTACATTAATTTCTGCGATATTATTTTTACTTCGTCAGAAATGGAGAACTGGTATTGCCAGATTTGCCGAAGCAATGACAATTTTTGCGGTCATGACTGCAGGTATATTTCCGGTTATTCATACAGGGAGACCATGGCTCGCTGGTTATTTGATCCCTTATCCAAATCAGCATTTAATTTGGCCAAATTTTATTTCTCCTTTATTGTGGGATGTATTTGCTGTATCGACATATTTTACGGTTTCCCTTCTCTTTTGGTATATGGGTTTGATCCCTGATTTTGCTATTCTTAGAGAAAGAACTGCTTCAAAAGTTAAAAAAACAATTTATTCAATATTCAGTTTAGGATGGAGAAACTCTAATCGTCATTGGAGGCATTATGAAAAGGTCTATATGATTCTAGCAGGCCTAGCTACACCTTTGGTACTTTCTGTTCACACTATAGTAAGTTTTGATTTTGCAGTATCTTTGATTCCCGGGTGGCATACAACGATCTTTCCTCCTTATTTTGTAGCTGGTGCAATCTATTCCGGATTTGCTATGGTAATGACTGTTTTGATTTTTGTCCGAAAAGTTTTTGATATGGAAAACTTAATAACTTTAAATCACTTAGAGCGTATGGCTAAAGTTATGCTGCTTACAAGTTCACTGGTTGCTTATGCATATTTAATGGAATTTTTTATGGCTTGGTATAGTCAGATTCCTTCGGAACAATATGACTTTTGGGTTAGAGTAGTAGGTCCTTATAGATGGGCTTGGTACTTTATGATAGGCTGTAATTTTATGATACCGCAATTATTATGGTTTAAAAAAATTAGAAGTACTGTCGGAATTCTTTTCGCTATCTCAATTTTTGCTAATATCGGAATGTGGTTTGAAAGATTCGTTATAATAGTACAATCTTTGAGCAGAGACTTTCTTCCATCCAGCTGGCACATGTTTGTCCCTACACCTGTTGACTTTGGAATGTTAATAGGAAGTTTTGGATTGTTCTTTACATTGGTTTTAGTATTTTCGAAAACATTACCGGTAGTTTCAATGGTTGAAACTAAATCTGTATTAGAAAGTTCACACCCTCATCACGAAAATCAAGGTGATGTTCTAGAATTAAATGTGAAACGGACTGGAATAACAAGTGTTAATCCTTCTCATAAAGGTGGCAGCCATGGAAAATAAGATTTTGAATTCAATTGCTGCCATATTTGAAACGCCTGATCAAATTATTAACGCAGCTAAAAGAGTTAATAATGAAGGCTTCAAAAATTACGATGTTAACACACCTTACCCAGTCCATGGAATGGATAGCGCTATGGGATTAGGACAATCAAATATTGGATGGGTTACCTTGTTCTTTGGACTTTCTGGAGCCATTTTCATTTTTTTATTTATGTCCTGGACAATGGTGCTTAATTACCCTTATGTTATTGGAGGTAAGCCATTTTTCGCATATCCGGCTTTTATTCCTGTTACTTTTGAAATTACTGTTTTAAGCGGAGCTGTTTCAACTATTATTGCAATGTTAGCTGTTTACTTCAATCTGCCTTCTTTAAATCATCCGCTTCATGATTCTGAATATATGAAGCTTGTTTCAGCAGATAAATTCGGAATTGTTATAGAGGCAAATGATGCTCTATTTAATAAAGAAAAGATAATTGCTTTATTTAAAGAACTAGGCTCAACTAAAATTGAGTCTATATATGAACCAGAAAAAGCTGAAATCAAAATTTTCCAACCTAAATTTTTAGTTTTCTTGGCAATCGTTGCTTTTTTAACTTCTGCAAGCACATATGTCACATTGAATAAGATGATGTATATTATTCCTTTCAACTGGATGGACAGGCAGAGTAAATCCATTCCTCAAAGTGAAACTACTTTTTTTAACGATGGATTTGCAATGAGAATGCCTGTGAAAGGTACTGTGGATAAAGGTTTTATGCCGTATCCTTTTCAAGGGCAAGCTCAGCCGAAAGAAGTTTTGTCCAATCCAACCCTTCCTTCAAAAGAAATATTGGATCTTGGGAAAAGAAAATTTTTAACTTTTTGCAGTCCGTGTCATGGAAATTTTGCTGATGGAAATAGCAGGCTTAGAGGTCAATTTCCCCCTGGACCTACATTACATTCAGATAGAATTATTTCTTATCCGGACGGAATGATATATAATATTATTACAAATGGTCAGAATTCCATGCCTTCGTATGCATATCAAATCACTCGTGAACAAAGATGGGCAATAATTGATTATATCAGGGTATTACAAAGAGCTCAAAACCCAAAAGAATCAGATTTCCAAGCCATTAAAGAGTTAAAAAAGGAGACCGGGAAAAATGCAATTAAC
>JAJXTM010000316.1 GCA_021783875.1 Bacteroidota bacterium | reverse complement strand
ATGGTACTTTCTTTAGAGTATTTTCACGAGTCCATCCGAAAAAGAAATTTCCTACCATATCTTTGTTGACACTTGGAGCTATTGCTTTTATATTTAGTTTATTATTCCGACTTAAGGAAGTTATCAGCGCAATTTTGGCAATGAGAATTCTGATACAATTCGTAGGGCAGGCAGCAGGAATATTATTATTAAGAAAGAAAAAACCTGCAGAATTTTTTCCATTTAAAATGTGGCTTTACCCATTGCCTGCGATTATTGCGATTATAATGTGGCTTGGGTTGTTTTTTTCAACTGGTTTTTTCTTTGCGGCCGGAGGTATAATCGTAATATTAATTGGAATAATTGTATTCCTTATCCGTGCTAAATTAAAAAATGACTGGCCATTTAAACTTATTGAAACCGAATCACACATCAACAGATAATATAGGAGCAAGTTAAGATTGAAATCAAAATTATATTATAAAATAGTATTTATTTTTATTCTATTCCTTGCACAATATTCATTATTTGCTCAAACTGTCAAAATTAAGATTATTGAAACCAGTGATGTCCATGGCTCTCTTTTTCCTTATGATTTTATTAATAATAAAACGATTAATACTTCGCTTGCGCAAATTTATACTTACGTTAAAGAGGAGAGGGCGAACAAAAAGCAATCAGTTATTTTACTTGATGACGGTGATATTCTCCAAGGACAACCTGATGTATATTATTACAATTTTGAAAAAACAAATGTCCCTCATATATGTTCTGAAATAATGAATTACATGAAATACGATGCAGGCACAGTGGGAAATCATGATATTGAACCTGGACATTCAGTTTATGACAAGATTAATAAAGAATTTAATTTTCCTTGGTTAGCAGCAAATGCAATAAATACAAAAACGGGGAATCCATATTTCAAACCTTATACAATAATTAAAAGAGGCAGAATTAAAATTGCTGTTTTGGGATTAATTACTCCAGCCATCCCAAATTGGTTACCTAAAAAAATTTGGAGTGGGATTCGTTTTGATGATATGATCGAAACAGCTCGCAAATGGGTTAAAATTATAAAAGAAAAAGAAAAACCTGATTTATTGATAGGTCTTTTTCACTCAGGAATAGAATACAATTATAACGGACAATCTGCAGAAAAACGTTTTAATGAAAACGCTTCTAAACTTGTAGCTGAAGAAGTTCCAGGTTTTGACCTTATACTTGCCGGGCATGATCATAAAATCTGGAATTTTACAGTAAAAGATCCTAACGGTAAAAACGTTTTAATCCTTGACCCTTCAAATGCAGCACGAAATGCTGCAGTTGCGACTCTTACGTTTAAATATGACTCAACATTATCATCATGGGAAAAGGAGATTACTGGAGAAATAGTGCCCAGCAAAGACTTCCAGCCTGATCCAGAGTATATGAATAAATTTGCGTTTGCAATCAAAGAAGTTAAAAAATATGTTTCGAAACCTCTTGGAATATTTACAAAAACAATTTCAACCCGCGAGTCAATGTTTGGGGACTCACCTTTCGTCGATTTAATTCAAAAAGTTCAGCTAGAACTTACTGATGCAGACGTGTCATTTTCTGAGCCATTATCATTTAATGCACAAATTAAAAAGGGCACCGTTTATGTAAGTGATATGTTCAAACTTTACAGATATGAAAATCTACTTTACACTATGAAAATGACAGGGCAAGAGATAAAAGATTATCTGGAATACTCATTTGGTAATTGGTTCAATCAAATGAAAAATGCAAATGATGATTTAATTAACTTCAAAAAAGATTCTGCCGGTAAGATTATATATATTAGGAATGAAGCACAGCTTACCACAAATTATTATAATTATTCTTCGGCTGCAGGAATAAATTATACTGTTGATGTTTCCAAACCTGTAGGTAAAAGAGTGACAATTACGTCATTTACAAACGGAAAGCCATTTCGACTAAATAAATATTATAAAGTAGCAATGAATTCCTATCGTGGGAATGGCGGAGGAGGTCATTTAACATTGGGTGCAAAAATTCCTAAAGAAGACATATCAAATAGAATTATAACCTCGACCCCAAAAGATCTTCGTTATTATATAATGAAATGGATTGAGAAAAATAAGACTATTACTCCAGATGCATTAAACAACTGGAAAGTTATACCGAAAAATTGGTGGTTAAAGGGAAAAGAAAAAGATTATAAAATATTATTCGAAAAAGATTAGGAATTTTATTCTTCGATTGCTGCCGAAAAATTATCTCTAACTTTTTCAAGCAATTTCTTTGTTGCAATAATTCCGTCGTGTTCACTAAGAGAGTTACCCTCGTATTCGATTCCGATGTAGCCATTATAACCGGCTTTCAGAACTATCTTAATCATTCTGTAAAAATCAATTTCCGTTTCATTGCCTTCAAAATCAAAGTTCCATGATTTAGCACTAACTCCCTTAGCGAATTGCATCATTTCTTCGATGCCTTTATAGCGGTCATAGAATTTATTCGGTGCTAATCGAAAGTTGCCAAAATCAGGTAAAGTACCGCAAAGCGGGTGGTTAACAAGGTTAATAACTTCGGATAACCATTTCCCGTTACTTGAAAGTCCACCATGATTTTCTATCAAGACGTTTAAGTTAAATTCAGATGCTTTTTCGCATAATTTCGATATTCCATCTGCAGCCAATTTAATTTGTTCTTCGTATTGCCCTTCACTTGCCGCATTTACCCGAATTGAATGACAGCCTAAAATTTTAGCGGCTTCTAGCCAACGGAAGTGATTTTTCACGCATTGATAGCGGGATTTTTCGTTAGGATCGCCGAGTTTTCCTACATCATCGCACATAAGTAAAAGGTTTGATATACCGGAGTAATCGGATCGTTTTTTCATTTCTTTGAAATAGGATATATCTTTATCAAAGAAAAATCTATTCACATATTCAACTGAATCAACACAATAAACATTTTTTGCGGTTTCAGCAAAATTTAGATTGTCCAGTTTACTATCAAAAATAGTTCTATGTAAAGACCATTGAGCGAGAGAAATTTTAAATGGGAGAAAATTTTCAGAATTAGAGTTCATTATTAGATAGAGGGCTTGCCCGTGATATAATTAACAAGCTGATCAATAAGAAATTCTTTTTCATCAATTAATGCTTTTACAACATCACCTATAGAAATTAATCCGACAAGGATATTATTTTCATAAACAGGTAAATGTCTAATATGTTTATTAATCATCAATGCCATACATTCTTCAGTGTTTTGGTCTATCGTAACAAAAAGGACTTTAGAAACCATAATTTCTCTAACAAAAGTATCCTT
>JAJXTM010000001.1 GCA_021783875.1 Bacteroidota bacterium | reverse complement strand
ACTTAAGAATATCCTCCCCTAATTTGTTTCCGTGCAATATCCAGTTAAATTCATTAGAGAGTAATTGAAGCGGAATAACCTTATAATCGTTTATTAAGTTATCGCTTAGTCTTTGATACTTAAACTCAACAATTGATTTTTCGTTTATGGCTTTGGCTAGAAGTATTAGCACTGGGAAGTAGTTATGATTATTTGCTTTGCTAAGGAGTTTTATCTGCTTAAAGAATATATTTGAGTTCATTGATACGGGCAGATAATCGGCAGTTATTTTTTGCAAAACCACTACTTCCGGCTCTTCAAGAATGACCAGTTTACCTTTCTTACTGTAAATCTGAATGCCGTATTTTCTAAGTTCCGAAATATCCCGGTTAATAGTAATTTCAGCAACCTTATATTCATCAGCAATATCGGATTTTGAGAGCATCTCGCCGTTATAAACCCTGGCAAGTACCTCAGCTCTTCTAATGAAATCAGAAATATATTCTTTCATAGTAATTTATCTTTAAATGATAAGAAAATCGTGCTTTAATTTAATAATTATCGGATTAAAAAATGGAGTAGTTTTATGAATAAAGATAAAGAAACAAAATTGGAAAAAGCCGCTATAAATTCCTTTGCGAGTGAAAAACTATATGATCATTCCGCCGATCTTGAATATTTTCGTTTCCTTTCATTAAGAGATTATCTTTATAAAATTTATATTAAAAGGCTGAGAGATGATAGAGTTACCATGTACTCATGCTGGGGATTAAAAAATAATCAGACCAAAGTCATAAGTAAAGCCAGCCCCAGTATTTATTCAAATCTTGACATTATAGAATTTAATGATTTGGCAGTTTATTTTCATTTAAGTTTCGATAAAAAGGAATATATAGTTACTACCACAAGTTTGCTCAATCTTCGAATGACTGAATCGTGGATATTTAAAGTCTCGATATCTTGCTTAAACGATGCAATAGAAACCGATGGTCAGAATTTGTTAGACTATTTGATAATTACCTCAATTGCTAAGTCTTCAATTAAAAACAAAATCATATTCATTAAGGATAAAGATTTTAAGAATAGGTTTCTTGAATGCACTGAAATAATTGAACCTAAAAATATTTTTCTTAATGACATATTCCTTCCCCAAAACATATCTCTTCAAATAAAAAGATTTATTACCGAAATAATGAATTACGATCTAAAAAGGACAAACAGAAAAAGTCAATTTAGGTTTCTATTAAGCGGACTTCCCGGTACCGGAAAGTCTCAAATTATCAGTGCAATTATAAAAGCTGTATTTGAAAAGATAACCATTGTAATAGCAAACGGAATAGATTACACTATGTCGGAAATAATTGATTTTTGCAGAATATTTGACCCATGCCTATTAGTTATTGACGATATGGACTTTATTGCGAGAAAAAGGGATGAGAATTTTAATTCAAACTCGCTAATAAATTTTCTTCATTCATTAGACGGATTGCTACCTGAATCATTATTTCTGCTTGGCGCAACAAACGATAAGTTCTTAGTTGACGAAGCGGCATCAAGACCGGGAAGATTTGACATGATATTGGATATTTCCAAAATAAACGAAGATGATTACTTAAGGCTAATCAAGCGGGAGACAGAAGATGAAAGTCTAATCTCGTTATTTAATGAAGATGTAATAGAGTTTATGGAGAACAAAAAAGTAACCGGTGCTTTTATAGTTAATCTGGTAAAGCAATTGGTATCGATAAAACAAATGAAAGGGGAAGTTGATATAGAAGATTTGCAAAGTTTGTTAAAATTCACTTATGAAGGTTTTTATTTAGACCCGATTAAACTTGGGAACGCGGTCGGATTTAAATAAAGTCAAAATTTTAATAATATATATTGATATTTGCCTTTAATTTAAAGATACTATTTAAAAAGAATATTCATGAGAAAAATTACTAAAATAAATTTTATTTCGCCTTTGAATTAATTAAATTATTTAATAAAAAAGGAATTCGCATGCCAAAAATAACTTGGGACCTGAATGAAGATACGTTAAACGTTATACAACGGATAATGCCCATAATTCCTGCAAATCAAATTTTATTCTTGACAATAATTCATGGTATATAGTTGGAAAAGTTGGGAATAATGATACACAACTTAGGCTATCAATGATTCAAAAAATCACCCAACATGTAGGCACACTGTCGATTTAATTAAACAATTATGTTTTGACTTCCTTAACATGATGATATAATTTGTTAAAGAAAAAATTCATGGAGTTTAATTATGTCAGATTTATTAAATGTCCCTATCGGTGCATGCCCATATTGCGAGTGCTAAGTAATTCATTCAGACGAAATTATAATTCAATCGGGATGTTTTTAATGAACTTATTATTTTAGAAAGGTAAAATCCTCATGTCAGAAAAACAAGGAGCTAATGAAGAACCTATAAGACACGTCAGTTTCAAAAATGTTCTTTATAACCTAAGTGGTGAGAATAAACTTTCAATTGAACCAATCCCATATTGGGACAAGAACCCTCGGGAAAATTTAATTGAAATGGGAATTGAAAAATATATTATTGAAACTGAAGGAAAATTAGATATTGAAAATATAAATCAGAAAACGCTAAATAATTTTGAAAAATTCTTGTCTAATTATTTAAAATCCTTACTGAGGTTAACATGAATTACATTACAATAGAAGAGATACTTTTTATGCATCACCGTATTTTAGTGGAGCTACAACCGAATAATGATAATTTTACCATTCGGGATTCTAACCTTTTAGAATCGGCTATATCTCGACCACAGCAATCAGCATTTGGCAATGATGCATATCCCGATACTTATTCTAAAGCGGCAGCTTTGACTGAGTCTTTAATCGGCAATCATTGTTTTCAAGACGGCAATAAGCGTATTGGGATTTCAGCTGGAGTTGTATTTATGTTAAATAATGGATTTGAAATAGACGCTGGTGAAGAAGATATTTATGAAATTGCAATTAATGTCAGCAATGGTCTGTGGAGATTTGAAGAGATCAAAAACTGGTATGAAACCCATTTTAATTAAATAATTAAGATATTAATACCGGAGGAAAATATGTTTGGCTTAATCTTTTTGTGGATATTGATAGCAGAGCTTGGTGATTTATTTAGTGATTCACCCGGACTTTTTAATAGCCCTAAGAAAATATTAAAAAACTATGAGAATGAACAAAGAATAAAGACATTAATTGAGTATAAACAAAAAAATATAGACAGATTACTACCCAATAAGTTGAGAGAAGTAAATCTTCTTATTACTAAACTGCAGAAAAAATAATAGATTATTCATTTATCCCTATATTTCTAAACAATGTAGCTAATAAATTGAAAGGACATTATATTATAACACTTAATTATGAAATATTAAAAGTCAGGAATTTCCTATTCACTAATTGTGCGCAGGAACCGTTTTGCAGTTGCGAAATTCAACGACTTTATTCAAAAGTTAATGAAAATCAAGAGCGTAAAGAACTTGTAGAATGACTTATGTGGACATGGATAGATCAAGTATATTTTGGCTGTTAGTTGATAAAAAAAATAAATTCTGCTTAAATAACAATGAGCTTTTTGATAAGTTTAGGAGTAAATATACTTTCCCTTAAATTAGACATCATAGCTCTCCCGGATATAAAGAGCCATCATTTATTTTATCGGCTTTCCATAACATATATTTGATTAGTGACAGGCGTTTACTTTTAGATATCAAAAAAATAGTGTGGAACCAAAACGTAAAACGATTTTTACAGAAATTGGGAGAAATGGATGTAGTAAATCGTGCTGAAGAGGAATTCAGGAGAGATTTAACTTTTTGATACCGGTTTAGTGAATTAGAAGAAATAGAACTGATGTTTTTGTGGGAAGAAGATTTGTTTAATTAAAGGATTTTTAAAAATCATGGATGATCTTAAATTTGCACCTAATGTAAAAGTTAAATCGGTATTAATATATATAGAAAGGATTTCTACTAAAACAAAAATCAGGAAGTATTATTTATCTGAATTAACAAAATATAATTATTCAGGCGATATTATTGAGAATATTCGTTTTGGAAATGACAGTCAGCCAAAATTCACTAAAATATATAGTTATTTAAATAAAAATAAATTTTATGTTTTTAGCATCTGGTGGAACAACCTGTTTAAAGATGAGCTATATATTTATGATCAGCAAATGAAACTTATTGAAATTTATGATAATGAAAATAACAGTTAAATATATGACTGGATATACAATTATAATCCGGAAGGTAAACTGATTTCAAAGATATATAATGGGAGTCATGACTGTATACCTCAAAAATATGAATATAGTTTTGGATATGATGAGAATGGATGCCTAAATGAGGAAATATTTTCTGATTATAATGAAATTATTTATAAAAAAGCATTTAGGAATATTTATGATAAACAGAGCAGAAAAATAGATGAACTGGAAAATATATCAATTAGATATAATTTAATTGACATCGTAACAACCATATTATATAAAGCACCTTTAAATATTTTAGATGAAAGAAGTTTAAACCATAAAGAGCAAACTATTACTATTAAAAGACTAGAGCCCGGAGAAGTGAATTATTTTTTATTTCAGATGCCCTTAAGTGATATAAAAATAAAAATGAATTAAGCAGTTAAAATATTTGATGAAGAAATAAGAGAAGTTGCTATACAACATATAATATCAGACCTGAAAACAGAGGGATGGACTGAAAAAGGTCAATTTCTTAAAAACGAGGAACATTATAAATCATTTGGGTTTTATTAAAGTTTAGAATTACAAAAACTAATTAAAATTATGCAAAACTACAAAATCTACCTGACTATTATAGATCATAAACCGGTGTTAAATGTAAAACCGGAGATTTTAATTGAGCAAACCTCATACAATTTAGACACAGATTATTCAGAAAGCCTATTTTTTAATGAAGACGGCTCTATATCTGAGAGAATCATCGAAGATGCTTTAAAAAACATTATGGTCTTTGATGATCCGCAAAATGGTTCAATGAGCACTACAAAATTTTTCTATGATGATAAGGGAAGGACTACCAAAGACATTGAGTATGATGAAAATGATGAAGCCATATCAGAAACAAACTATGAATACGATGCAGATGATAATTTGGTCCGTCAGGAGTATAAAGAGGAAGGCGAAGTATTTTTAATTAAATTCTTTTATGAAAAGGAGAGAAATAAAGTTTCTTCTGAGCATTTCACAAACGGCAAACTTACGATGATTCAAAAAAAAGAGATGAGCAATAAGAAACATATTTCGTTCAGTATGGACGAAAATGACAGGCAGATTCAAAAATGGATAAGATTTTTGGATGAAAATGGGATACAAACATCCGAATCAGAATATGACGAAAACGATAAACTGGTTAAAATATTTTCAAACTATTACGATAAGAATGAAAGTCTACAATATGCGACAAATTATGACTTAGCTGAAAATAAATTAACGGAGTTCTTTTATGATTATAAAAGCAAAGATGAAATTAATACCCGAATAGAAAAATATTATGAGGATATGGAATTAGTTTTAGAAAAAATATATCGATATGAATATTCAAATAACAAATGAAAATACTATTAATAATTACTTAAAATTAATTTAGGAGTAATATGGCAATAGGTCTCTTCCAAGTAGTATTTATTGCCGGTATAGAAAATATTGTAACTGGCATCCCCAGCCAAAATCGTGGAAGAATAATTTCTAGACAAAGAAATCGAATTTCGCGAAATAATCGGTTTGAGGAATATATTAATCCATGAATACTTTGGAATAGATACAAAAATAGTTTGGGATATTTTACAAATTTATTTATCGCAATTTAAAATTCAAGTCGAAAGAATTCTAAAACAAATTTATTACTCAAAGACATTGGAAAAACAATACCCTTCACAGTATCTTGTCCTTTCTCTTCCCCAATCAATCCTTTTTTCTCAACTATCTAACTCACTCACTATTTTGGTTGAGGGGTAGCAATATATTACTGTATTACCTCTGCTTACCCAACTGACGGAGCTTATAATGGGCATGTAGCCCTGCCTCTGATGGGTTATTTTGCAGAATAAATACCAATTTATTGTTTTAACTAATTTTCTTGTAGATTAAAACCTAATTGTTTAACTTTAGTAAAGAATTTATTTGTATAGCTTATTTGGATTAATGATGTATGCGAAAAATATAATTCAAATTGATTCGCATAGGTAACTGCAGCAATGCTCGCTCATCATTTAAATATGCTTATTTAGCGATTCAAAAAGGTAATTCGGATTGAAAAATTACTGACACATTTCCTGAGAAAGAAACAAAATATATAAATATTAATAATGGAAAAGTAAAATATTTCCTTTAATGTAAATTATAGGAAAGAATAAATAATGTTGAATCTATTAGAAAGGTTAATTATGCGGAAGTTAATTCTTTTAATAATATTATCTATGGTCTTATTCTCAATTGATTCATGCTCTCAATCTTATAACTCTTTAACAAATTATAACTTTAGAATAGATCTGTATTCCGGCGGAGGTTTTACCGGGGTTGAAAATGGTATAACTATTTCAAGTGAAGGGTGGGCAAAATATTGGAAAAGCAACCTAAACTCTTTAAGGCAAATGACTGATAGTATTTCTATTCCAAGTGGTAATATGAAGGAAATCATAAAACTTATGAAAAAACCGGAAATATATTCTTATCAAAATAGATATTCCGGAAATTATACAACTTACCTGGTTTTATTGCATGATATTCAATTTAACCAAATTTCTTTTAATGGTTCTGACCTTCCCTCAAACATGCCAAATGCAATAAAAGATCTTATAGCAAAAATCAATTCTATTAGAAAATAAAAGGATCCATAAAAATGAAAACAATCAGATACAGTGCCTTTGTTTTAGCTGCATTTATTTTCGTAAATATATTTGCTTCCCAAAACAATAATAAAGATAACAAGAGATCTGGGATTCCAACAGGAAATAAATCCCTTGTTTCTTCCAGCTCAAATATTTCGAATATTTCTGCAAGATTGAATAGTTTTATAAAGAAAATAGGATTGACTCCTTCAACAGTAAAAATTTACACTGCAAATAAAAATATAAACTCCGCTTTATCTGTTAACTTTGGTTCAAAAATAAAACTACCGTCAGCATTAGCGCTAAATAATAATATTAGACGAATTATAATGGACGCTGAATCGGGCACTCCAAGATTGATAGATGCTAATTCTTCTTCATTGCAAAAGGGAAACTCAATTCAAACAATAAGCGATGCAAAAACTATGGCTATGAACTTTATGGTTGCCAATAAAAATTTAATGAAAATATCGGACCCGCCAAATGAATTTAAATTAGAAAGTGCAAATAAAGATGCGCTTGGAATGGTTCATGTTCGGTATCAGCAAGTATACAAAGGCTTAGAAGTTTGGGGTAGTGATTTATATGTCCATTTTAATAATCAAGGAATCTTATCTTCTTTAACAGGAAGATACCAAAAGACACCGGTTCAAATTCAGAATATTTCAGCAAAGATTTCATCTTCTGGTGCAGTTACTATTGCTCTGAATGAATTGAAAAACAAAATGACTATTTCAACATTTTCAAATCAAACTCAGGACTTACTTAAATATCATGGACCGACAGCCCGAGAAATTATTTGGTATGATAAAACAGAAATTCCTCATTTAGCCTGGTTTATTGAATTGCGCCCCGGGTTATCTCAGGATTGGTATTATTTCGTTGATGCAGATAACGGAACAATTCTAAGCTCATATAATAATGTTTGCTTCGATGGCGCTGCAACGGGAAGCGGAACAGACTTAAATGGCGTTACGAGAACTTTCGGAACCTATCAAGTCGGTTCAAATTATTTTATGCTGGATGCTTCTCAGCCAATGTTCAATTCAACTCAATCGCAAATCCCAAATAACCCTTTGGGTGCAGTAGTTTGTCTGGACCTTCGGAATAATGATCTTTCCAGCAGCTCTCAATTTTACTATGTAACTTCTACAAATAATCAATGGACTGATCCCGCTTCGATTTCTGCAAACTATAATGCTATTACTACTTATAATTATTACCGGACCGTGCAAAACCGGAATTCGATAGATGACAGCGGTATGACCATTTATTCTGTTATTCATGTTTCACAGAATGGGCAACCAATGGAAAATGCTTTCTGGGGTGGTACAGTGATGTGCTATGGAGACGGAGGAACTACCTTCAAACCTCTTGCTGGAGGACTTGACGTGGCAGCTCATGAGATGACTCATGGTGTTACCCAACATACTTCAAATTTGGAATATAAGGACCAATCGGGTGCTCTAAATGAATCTATGTCCGATGTATTCGGAAAACTGGTAGATACAACCTCTTGGAAAATCGGAGCTACTGTTATAAAAGATCTACAATCGTTTCCCACAGGTGCCTTAAGAGATATGAGTAATCCGCATAACGGCGGTAATCCAGGTGATCCAGATTGGCAGCCTGCTAAAATGTCTGAATATGTAAATACAACGCAGGATAATGGTGGAGTGCATGTAAATAGCGGAATTCCAAATTATGCTTTTTATTTGGTCGCATCATCTATTGGCAGACCTTCAGCAGGTAAAATTTGGTATAGAATAGAAACCTCTTATCTTACTCATACATCTCAATTTCTGGATGAAAGAATTGCTACTGAAAAAGCTGCTACCGATCTTTTTGGATCTAATAGTAATGAGCTTACTGCTGTTAAAAAAGCCTGGGATAGTGTCGGTATTTATGAAGGCACTGTAACTGCTCCTCCTCCCACTTCCCAAGTAATTGGTCAGAACTGGATACTTTCTGTAAATACGAATTATAATGCCGATCCGAATTCAATATATATGGCTAAAACTACCGTTAATTCAAGCGCTGATTACGCAGCATTAACACAGACCCGTGTACTAAATAAACCCGCAGTTTCAGATACATCAGGTTTAATTCTTTTTGTTGATCAAAATAATGATTTACGAGCATTATATGCTAACCCTAATAATCCTCAGGAATCTATGATTGATACCAGCGGAATATGGTGGAATGTAGCTCTTGGACCAGGATTAAGCAGCTTTGCATTAGTAACAAAATATATTGATACTACGATATATTATTTTGACCTTACTAATAATACGAGCACAGCTTTTAAAATAGTTACACCATCTTATGATGTTGCAAATACTAAAACTGCTTTATATGCAGATGCAATGTCTTTTGACCCAACCGGTGAATATTTATTATTTGATACCTTCAATCAATTGAAAGGCGCATCCGGAGATACTTTAAGTTATTGGAATATCAACATGCTAGATGTAAAAACGGGTTTTATGGAAAGTGTTTTTCCGCCTGAAGCTAAAGGCATAAGCATTGGAGATCCGTCTTTTTCTAAAACTTCACAAAATCGTTTTACTTTTGATTACTGGGATTCAAATACTAATACATTTAAAGTATTAGCTGCGGATTTTAATACCGGAACATCAGCAGTAGTGGCATCTACAATTTCTATCGGATTTCCGTCTTATTCGGGCGATGATAAAACGATCGTTTATCATAATGTTCAGTCTATTTCATCAGTTAATCATGATGTACTTGAGCAAATGCCGCTTCAAAGTGATTTAATTACAGGTACCGGCACCCCAATTTCATATTTAGTAGATGCAACTTTTCCTGTCTGGTTTGTAATCGGCAGTCGAATTACAGATGTAAAGAAAGAATCTAGCTCAATTCCGCAAACAATTTCACTTGAACAAAATTATCCTAATCCTTTTAACCCTTCAACAATAATAAGTTACTCTATTCCCAAAGCAAGTCTGGTTACAATAAAAGTCTACGATGTATTAGGGAGAGAAGTAAAAACTTTGGTTAATGAACAGAAAAATCCTGGTAACTATAAAATATCGTTTAATGCTGGTAACCTGGCTAGCGGAGTATATTTCTATCAATTAAGGTCGAGTGATTTTACTTCAATTAAAAAGATGATATTGTTGAAATAATTTTTCATTAAAAATATTTATATGAGGCGTGCAACAATATGCGCGCCTCCTGTCAGCTAAAAAATAGGTTGTGAATTTAAGAATACTTCATTAAGTTATTTCAAGATTAATAGTTGCTTTTGTTGAACACCAACTAAAACATAAATCTGCATTGTCATTCTTTATGAAAGCAAATAACAAGGAATTCCAATTATTTGTTTCATCCATACAATATTGGAGATTTAAAGTGGTTTAACTAGCGCTCCATTTAAACCCAAAATTACACCAATAATTGCAAAACAGTTAATTGAAAATAACATTAAGAATATAGCAAAAACCATTTACCTTACCGATGAAGATTCTTTTAAAATTGTAGATAAAATGTATAATCCAAATTTCTTTGGTAGAATTATTTATGATGTAATAGTTTTTGAGTGCACAATGAAAGCAAAAGTTGATGAGATCCTGACATTAAATGCAAAAGACTTTTGAGGTGGAAGGGACTAATGGTCTCTGGAGCATGAACTCCTGGGATTTTATAATTAAAAAATCATTAAAATAAATATATTTTATAAACGTAATAAGATTTGTTTTATATGATGAGTCTAAATAAGATTACTTCAGAAGTATCATTTTCTTCGTTTCAATCCCGCTCTTGGTTCTAAGCTGATAAAAATAAATTCCGCTTTTTAAATTTGCCCCGTTGAATGTAATATCATAAACCCTGTTTGCATCAGCAAAACCATCGAACAAATTTGCAACACTTTTCCCGAGAATATCATAGACACTTAATGATGCAAATGTTCTCTCAGGAAATGAAAAAATAATATTTGTTGAGGGGTTAAATGGATTCGGATAGTTCTGCTTTAATCTGAAATCCTTAACAGTATAAGAATTATTTTTAATTTCTGTTTGGTTATCAATGCTAAATGGGACGCTATTCTGAATGTTGATAGCTAAGTTATTTTTGTTATATATTTTAATAAAACAATTCTGAGATGAAATATTAGGCAATTGAAATCGATAAAATCCATAAATAGCCGGAGCATCTGCAGCGATCGTGCTCCAACTCGTTCCTCCGTTTGTAGAAAGTCCTATAATCAAATCCGAAATTGAATAACTATCCCATCTTATCTCCTTTATAGAATCGGCATTCCAAACTTCTCCCCCCGAAGGAGAAATGATTTGAAGCGCCCCCGTTAATCCGGGTTCAATAATATCTATTTTATAAAAATTAAAACCGCTGCCATCAAATACAACTTTCATAATATGAAACCCTTTAGTGAGTTTTATATTATTGACACTTACAGTTGCCCATACCTGCCATCCTCCGGTTGACGGTACTGTAATAGAACCCGTGACATTTACTCCGTCCATTTCGACATGAAATGTGCCTGGCTGACTGCTGCCGGATGAGACTCTGAAATTAAAATTATATAACCCGCTGTCCTTTACATTTACAGAATATTTCAACCATTCGCTTTGATTAATCCAGCCGACATCATATCCGCCGCCGCTGTCAGCACAGGATTCTATCCCTACTCCGTCATTTCTGTATTGACCTCCGTTATTGATTAGGGTTGTATTGTAATAACCGACATTTGGTCCGCCCAAATCATAATTTATTGCGTATATAGTCCCGGGGATTTTCGCAGGACTGCCTGAATAAGGAGATTCAACACTACTTCCCACTATTATCGTGTCAATATTTGATGATGATTGAAATCCGGAATCGGTTGTTGCTGTTGCCGAAATAGTGTAATTCCCGGGGCTGACATTTCTCCAGGTCATTTGATATGGGCTTACATCTGATTCTCCAATTTTCAACGCCCCTTGAAAAAATTCTACTTTAGAAATTTTTCCGCTGTATTGCACATCTGCGTTTAATAAAATGTCCGAGTTCGCTGAGAATGTAGAATTATTTAAAGGTTGGCTTAGATTTATCTTTGGTAAACCCAATGTATTTTGGTAGACTCTTACATAATCAACTACCAACTGCTGGGGGAAAACTGTGGTTCCGTTCGGATTACCGGGCCAGCTTCCGCCTACTGCGAGATTAAGTATTATAAAAAATGGCTTGCTGAATGCATTTAATGCCGAAGGAGTCGTATTAAGAAGAGCATACTGAATTCCGTCTATATGCCATGCTATTTGGGTCGGAGTCCAGGTTACATCATACACGTGAAATGTGTCTGCAAGAATTCCGGAACTTAATGAATAAGCATTAGTGTAATCACCTCCCCAGTGGGCTGAACCATGCACTGTATTATCTCTACCGCTGCCTCCTCCGATCATTTCCATTATATCAATTTCACCGCAGGATGGCCACCCCACTGATGATATATTATCTCCTAACATCCAGAAAGCTGGCCATAGTCCCTGTCCGTATGGCAGCTTCATTCTTGCTTCTATTTTACCATATTGAAATGATTTTAATCCTTCCGTTTTTATTCTCGCTGAAGTGTATGAACCATTACTTTCTTTTCTGGCATTAATATAAAGGTAGCCATTCTGAATATAGATATTATTGGGGCTATTAGTATAAGTTTCTAATTCATTATTGCCCCATCCATTATTATTGCCTAAATCAAAAGTCCAAGCTGCACTATTAAGTGAAGAACTATTAAATTCATCAGACCAAACAAGCTGGTAGTTTTGTGCAAATAATTTCATTAACATGAAAAGAAAAAGTATTAAAATTTTTTTCATTGTTTTTCCTAACTTTAATGTACTAAAAAATTGTTTATAGCAGTTTCAATACGATGAAATTTCCTTAATCCTTGATATCATTTACCAGGGCAACTGAAAGATATCTCATATTTAATGCCACTAATTAAGAATTGATGGGCATTATTTACGGTGGTTAATTGAAATTTATAAGAAATGATTTTATCGAAATAATAATGAAGTTTTATTAAAAAAATAAACCTAAACGTTAAATAGTTTATGACAAAGATAAAGTTTCTATTGTAAAAGGTATATCTGACAGATCAATTTTGGGATGCTTTTCGATAAAATAGTTTAACGACCATTCACTTGTAAGCAAAATAACCATTCTCTCGTTTGCGTCAAATGCAATTGCAGCTCCGGCAGGTAAAATGATGTTTTCTAAATATGTAGAGTCAATGTTCGGAGAAATCCATCTCAAAACTTTCCAGTTGGTTTGTTCAAGTCTTGATTCAGCTCCGTATTCATCTTGCAATCTATATTGTACAACTTCGAATTGTAGAGGCCCGACGGCTCCAAGTAACGGTACTTTTTGGAAAGAATTCTTTAAATAAAATGCCTGTATTACGCCTTCTTGTAAAAGTTGATCAAGGCCGTCTCTGAATTTCTTATAATTGGACGGATTTGGATTTTGAATGAAAACAAAATATTCCGGTGCAAATTTTGGGATTTCTTTATATAATATGGCTGGGTTTTCAGAAATTGTATCTCCAATTCCAAAATTTGAGTTCCCGACAAAACCGATAATATCTCCTGCATATGCTTCATCAATTGTTTCTCTTTCTTGCCCAAAAAGCTTTTGTGAATTAGATAATCGAATTTTCTTTCCTGATGAAGCATGAAATGCCTGCATATCTCTCAAAAATTTTCCGGAACAAACACGAAGAAATGCTATCCTGTCTCTATGCTTTGGGTCCATGTTTGCTTGTATCTTAAAAATGAATCCCGAGAATTGGTCATCTTCAGGTCTTATAATGCCAATAGAACTCATTCGCGGGGCAGGGGGAATGGCATAATCTAAAAATCCGTCCAATAATAATTGAACTCCGAAATTGTTCATAGCGCTTCCGAAGAAAACCGGAGTTAATTTCCCTTCTATGACCGAAGTTGCGTTAAATTCCTCACCGGCAGTATCTAACATTTCAAGTTCTTCAATTAATCTTGCATAATTTTGCTCGCTTAATTTATCCTTCACAATTTGATCTGTTACATCATGTACCGATACTGGTGCTATGAATTGTCCTCCGGTTGTTTTTTCAAATAAGTGTATTTCTTTTCCGATACGATCGTAAACTCCTTTGAAATCTAAACCAGTTCCTAATGGATAGTTCATTGGGAAAGCCCCTATTTTTAGGACACTTTCAATTTCATCTATTAAAGCTAAGGGATCAAGTGTCGGTCTATCTAATTTATTAACAAATGTAAAAATAGGAATCGACCTTTTACGGCAGACTTCAAAAAGTTTTTTGGTTTGGGCTTCAATTCCCTTAGCAGCATCAATAACCATTACTACTGCATCAACTGCAGTTAGAACGCGATAAGTATCCTCTGAGAAGTCCTCATGTCCAGGTGTATCTAGCAAATTAATTTTATATCCTTTGTAATCAAATTGCAGTACAGTAGAGCTTATAGAAATACCTCTTTTCTTTTCTAGCTCCATCCAGTCGGAAGTTGATGATCGCTGATTTCTTCTTGCTGTTACCGAACCGGCAAGCTGTACCGCTCCTCCATATAAAAGAAATTTCTCTGTTAATGTGGTTTTCCCGGCATCCGGGTGCGAAATAATTGCAAATGTTCTCCGCCGATTAATTTCTTTTATATTTATCATTGAAATGTTTTGTCTATTTTAAAAATTGCTAATTATGAATTGATTAGATAAAGAATTCTAAATTTATGAAGTGATCAAAGGAAGCTGGAATTGTTTCAAATTGTTCATCTTAACTTCAAATATTATAAAACTTAATTATTATTTCAACGCAAATTTAATTATTTTAAGCTTACTTATCAATGATCAATTTAAAATGCTCTGCCTGGATTGGAATCTATATAATATGAATATGGAATAGTGAATGAATATTGATGTGGCTTATAACGATGCAATTATATTTGCTAAAAATCATTATGAAAATTTTCCGGTGATCTCATTTTTAATCCGTAAAGAATTAAGAAAACATATAGCAATTATTTATTGGTTTGCTAGAACTGCTGATGATATTGCAGATGAGGGTGAACTTAATGCTTCAGAAAGATTACAAAAAATAGATGAATTGAAATATCGACTTGATGAATTATTAAATAATAAATATTCAAACCATTTTGAATTTGCATTGTATTCAACTATAAATGAATTAAAACTTTCCACAATTAATTTTTATAATTTGTTGAAGGCTTTTCGTCAGGATATCACTAAAACAAGATATAAAAATTTTAACGAGCTCTTAGAATATTGCGAAAACTCGGCTAATCCGGTCGGCAGATTGATTCTTGAAGTTTTTAATATTCAAAGTGAAGAGGCACAAAGATATTCAGATGCAATCTGTACTGCTCTACAATTAACTAATTTTTGGCAGGATACTCGAGTCGATTTTATTAAAGGGCGAATTTATTACCCTCTTGAGGATATGGAAAAATTAAACATTTCTGAAAAAATGTTTGAGTTAAACGAAAATAATTTTAAATTAAGGCAATTAGTTAAGCAAAATGTTGATAAAACTGCTGATTTATATATTACCGGTAAAAATTTGTTTAAATATTTAAAAGGCAGATTGAAATTTGAAATTAGTTGGACAGTCGGCGGAGGTGAAATTATCTTGGAAAAAATTCGACAGAATAATTATGATGTCTTAAATTATCGTCCTTCAATCTCAAAGAAAGAACTCTGGAATATTTTAGTAAAAACGTTTATAAACATTAAATGATTGAAACTGCAAAAGAAATAGCAAAAAAAAGCAGAAGTAGTTTTTATTATGCTTTTAATTTACTCCCGACTGAAAAACGTGAGGCAATGAATACTGTTTATGCCTTTTGCCGCAAAACTGATGATATTGTTGATGTAGAGAGTGAATCAGATGATCTAAAATCCGAAAGATTATATAGATGGAGAACTGAGCTTGAAAAATCTTTGAAAGGTCACTCGGATTACCAACTTTTGAATAAGCTAGGCAAAACAATCAATCAATTTAATATTCCATTAGACCCATTTTTTGAATTATTAAAAGGAATGGAAATGGATCTACAGAAAAAGAAATACTTAACTTTTGACGATTTGCAATTATACTGTTATAGGGTAGCCTCAACTGTTGGATTGATGTGCATTGAAATATTCGGATATAAGCATAAATCTGCTAAAGACTTTGCAGTAAATCTTGGTATTGCTTTGCAATTAACAAATATTTTGCGTGATGTAAAAAAGGATTCTCAATTAGGTCGTATTTATCTACCTCAAGAAGATTTGGAAAAATATAATTATCCCGAAAAAGAATTCTTAAACCAAACTTATAATGAAAATTTTAAATCCTTAATGCAATATCAGGTGGCTCGAGCTGAAAAATATTTTAAACTTGCTACCGAGGCTTTGAATTTAGATGATAAATATTCAATGTTTGCCGCTAGAGCTATGCAGCACATTTATCACAAAATTCTAGAGAAAATTGTGATTGCAAATTACAATGTTTATCAAAAAAATATTAAAGTTTCAAATATAGAAAAAGTGGGCATTGCTGTAGGCGTCTGGGCAAAGTATAGCTTAGTTTATTAATGAAAAAATGCCTTATAATCGGAGGCGGAATAGCCGGACTAACTTCTGCCGCATATCTCTCCAAAGCTGGAATCCAGGTTGAAATTATAGAATCATCACCAAAATTAGGCGGACGCGCTTATTCTTTTAAAGATAATATTACGGGAACTGTTATTGATAATGGACAGCACATTCTTATGGGCTGTTATATCGAAACCTTAAAATTTATTAAAATGATAAAAGCTGAGGATAATTTAATTTACCAAAAAAAATTATGTATAAACTTTTTAAAACCGCAGTTTCAAATATTTCAATTAAAATCAATTCGCCTATTTTATCCTCTTAATTTAATATTAGGGTTACTTAGGTATAATGCCATTAAGTTTTCTGAAAGAATTAAGATTTTATCCCTTCTTATAAAAATCCCGTTCTATTCAGTTAAAAAACTCCAAAACCTATCTGTAAATGATTGGTTGATAAAGGAAAAACAAAGCGAAGATATTAGAAAAGCATTCTGGGATATAATTGCTGTCGGGACTTTAAATTGCAATACAAAAGATGCTTCTTCTGTTTATTTTTTGCATATTCTAAAAAAAATATTTTTTAGCGGACATTCATCTGCGAAAATTATTTTACCTGCTTATGGACTTACTGAAACATTTTGCAATCATGCCGAAAAATTCATTATAGATTATGACGGTACTATTTCTTTTAGTGAAAATATAATTTCACTGAAATCAAATAATGATACAATAACAGAATTGGTCTCCTCCAAAAGGAATATTTCTGATTTTGATTATGTTATTTCTTCTGTGCCTATTGTAGAATTAGTAAAATTCTTTCCCGGTATTTTAAAATTAAAAGAAATCTTAAACTTTTCTTCTATTGTTTCTGTGCATATTTGGTTGAATGATAACAATTTAGAAAAAACATTTTTTGCTCTTATTGGCTCTAAGGTTCATTGGATTTTTAATCATGGGTCTCATTTGACAATAGTTATAAGTGATGCAAATGAATTGATCAATATGAGTAGTGATAAGATATTCTCCTTTGTAATAAATGAGATTGAATTCTATACTCCTTTGAAAAAAGAAACTGTGAAACATTATAAAGTCATAAAAGAAAAACGGGCTACTTTTATTCCTTCTAATTCTATCCAAAATGAAAGACCGGATTCTAAAACCAGATTCAAAAATTTTTATTTAGCTGGTGACTGGATAAATACAGGACTACCTTCTACAATTGAAAGTGCTGTTCTAAGCGGAAAAATAGCAGCATATGAAATAATTTCCTCGTCCAATCGGGAATTATTTTAGACATGAATTTTTATTACAAGGAATTTGTCGAAAAATTATTCTAGATCTATTATGATAGGTTTAAAATCACATTGATTGTTTCATCAATTGTTTATAATTTTTGAATCAAATTGTAACAATCATTTGTATTATGAGTACTTTTAATATTAAATGAAAGGAGGCCAAGCTACAAATTATTACATTATCAAATAATAAAAGTGATTGATAAAATTTTCTAAATAAATAATAAACATTAAAAATTTTACGGGGCTTAACATGAGTAATCAAAACATTACGCTCACGGATACTGCAAAGCTTTTTATTAGCGATAAAGAGTATGATCTTCCAATTACAATAGGAACTGAAAATGAAGTAGGCATTGATATATCACAACTAAGAAATAAAAGTGGTGCAATTACATTTGATTCAGGATATGGCAATACAGGTTCATGCCAAAGTGCAATTACTTTTATTGATGGTGAAAAAGGGATATTACAATACCGTGGCTATCCGATAGAAGAATTGGCAGGTAAATCAAATTTTATTGAGACTAGTTTTCTCCTTATTTTTGGTCATTTACCGAACAAAAAAGAATTGGAAAGATTTCAATTCCAATTAACCCACCACAGTTTAATTCATGAAGACATGAAAAAATTTTTTGAAGGATTCCCACCAAAAGCTCATCCTATGGGAATTCTTTCAGCAATGGTAAGTTCATTATCTGCATTTTATCCGGAAGACGGGTACAATGTCGATGTTGAACTCAATATTGTGCGACTTCTTGCTAAATTAAAAACAATAGCTGCATTTTCTTTTAAGAAGTCAGTAGGACAACCTTACATTTATCCAAGAAATGACCTTGGTTATGCATCAGATATGATACACATGATGTTTGCCGTACCTTCGGAAGCTTATGAGGTACCTAAAGTTGTTGAAGAAGCATTGGATTTACTTCTAATTCTACATGCGGATCATGAGCAAAATTGCAGTACCTCTACTGTAAGAATGGTTGGTAGCAGCGAAGCAAACTTATTTGCTTCAATTTCTGCTGGCATTTGTGCTCTTTGGGGACCGCTTCACGGAGGCGCTAATCAGGAAGTAATTCAAATGCTTGAAAAAATTAAAAATGATGGCGGAGATTATAAAAAATATATAGGACTTGCAAAGAATAAGGAATCTAAATTTAAGCTTATGGGATTTGGTCATCGTGTATATAAAAACTTTGATCCTCGCGCTAAAATTCTTAAAGCATCTGCTGACCGTGTTCTAAAAGAACTTGGAGTTACTGACCCGCTTCTTGATATTGCAAAAAACCTTGAAGAAATTGCTCTAAAAGATGATTTCTTTATTGAGCGCAAACTATATCCGAATGTGGATTTCTATAGCGGAATAATTTATCGTGCAATGGGAATTCCGACAAATATGTTTACTGTTATGTTTGCTTTGGGAAGGCTTCCGGGTTGGATTGCGCAATGGAAAGAAATGCGCGAAACTCCAGGAGCAAGAATTTACCGTCCTAGGCAAATTTACATTGGTGATACAAAGCGCCCCTATATCCCTCTCGAAAAAAGGTAATATTTTATCTCTAAAAGCGTGCAATATGATTGCACGCTTTTATATCTCATTATTTATTTTTCGTATAAATAATTAAAAAAGCTTTAACTTTACGAATGAAAAGGAATAAAAATTATATGCCAGTTTCTAAAGTTCAATATTATATTTCTAAACTGGGCCTAATTCCTCATCCTGAAGGAGGTTATTATACGGAATTCTATCGATCTGAGGAAACTTTCATAAAGAAATATCTGCCTGTGCGTTATTCCGGAAATAGAAATTTTTCAACTTCAATTTATTTTCTGCTCTCTGAAAAAAATGTATCTAATTTCCACCGTCTTCAGTCCGATGAGTTGTGGCATTTTTACAATGGAAGTGGATTAATTATTTATGTGTTGAATGATGTTCAAGGATTAACTAAAATTTACCTTGGAAATGATTTAGAATCGAATGAGAATTTTCAAGTTGTAATTAAAGCAGGAGACTGGTTTGCTGCTGAGGTAAAAGATAAATGCTCTTATACTTTATTGGGATGTACGGTGGCTCCCGGTTTTGATTTCTCTGATTTTGAAATGGCTAAGCGTGATACTCTGCTTAATAAATTTGTTGAGCATAAAGATTTAATTATGCAATTTACTAGTAGTTAATTCTAAGACATTAGGATTTCCCAAATTACACCTTAATTTGTAACATTAAATTTAGAGAAAAAAAAATTACCTTATTATATAGTCTTAGATATTATAACTTTACAAACAAAATAATTAAAAAATCAGTGTTGATATTCAAAATTTATTTATATAATTTTTTCATTCAAAAATATATTTGGAGGAAAATAGCAAAACATTTTACATTTTTAATTTTTTATAATTTCGCTTAAGGGATTCACATTAGTTATAGAATCATAAAATTGATTTGGGAAATTGCCCGCTTCTGTTTATTCGGAGCGGTAATATTTTATTCTGTAATAAATTATGGTTTTGATGCATCACAAGATTCTCAGCTAAATCAAGCTGGATGGGTAGATGTCTTTTTTAATTATAATCTAAAAAATAGTAATCAAAACCGGCTTAACTCTGCTAACGATATTTTTCATAGACGTGAAATTAAATTACCTTTTAACTCTTCAGTTATTGTTGACAAAAACACCTATAGTCTAAATCAGGATACTCTATTAAGTAAAAAAGATTCTGTTTTATCATTGAAGGATACAGTTAAAATTGATTCAATGGCAATTGATTCAACAGCTAGAATAAAATATTACAATAATAACCGGCTGGATGTACCGTATGTTAAATTCGGTTTAGGAAAATCATCATCCTTTGTGGCTCAACCTTCACCGGGAACAATAAATAGAACAATAACGATTGACTCAACAGGTAAGTATGTCGAAATCCATGAGGGAATTCAGGGACATGAAACAAAAATTGTATTACGCATACCCATTGATGAATATCTAAAATTAAGTCTTGAACAAAATGAACAACAATCCTGGAATGATATTTCTAATACTTACCAGTACAAAAGTTCAAAAAAAGAACTTGCTCAAGTAATAAAAGATATCACAAATTTTGATATTCCTCTGCCTAGTGTAGGCATTTTGAGTATTTTTGGTAAACCTAAAATTAGTTTAAGAATTGGTGGTGCTGTCGATATTCACGGTGCGTGGGTAAATCAAACTACCGAGGGTGTAACGGCATCTAATTTAGGTAATACTACAAATCAACCGGATTTTGAACAACAAGTTCAGATTAACGTTGACGGTACTATTGGCGATAAGCTGAATATTAGTGCTGACTGGAATACTCAAAGGACTTTTGAATATCAGAACCAGTTAAAAATTAAATATACCGGCTATGAAGACGAAATTATTCAAAGTATTGAAGCCGGAAATGTCTCTCTTGAAACTTCTCCTTTAGTCGGAGGTAGTGAAGCTCTGTTCGGTGTTAAAGCAAATTTTAAATTAGGCCCTCTTACATTGACTACCTTGGCAAGTCAGAAAAAAGGAGAAATTAAAACTGTTGCAGTAAATGGAGGAGCTACTTCACAAACATTTACTATCAGAGCATATAATTATGCTACTAATAATTATTTTCTTGATACTACCTATGCCAGTACGATACCTTCACTAAATCTGTTTTATAAATATTACGGTAGTTCAGTCCCAGTCATTGATGGGACAAAACGAATTATAGATATACAGGTTTGGAAATCTCAAAATGGAGGAGTGTATGATCCATCTAAAGAAAGACAAGTGGTCGCATATCTTAATCTAAATCCACTGGCTTATGTCGGTCCAAATACTAGCCCAAAATACCCTGACGCAATGCGCTCCGATACTGTTAATCCGGTTCAGGGTTCAATTGAAACGGGTCGTTTTGTTTTGTTGACACCTGATGTTGATTATACTTTGCACCCAGAAACAGGATACATTACCTTTAATAATCAAATTCAGGATCAGGATGTTATTGCTGTAGCTTATCGTGTTGAAAACCAACCCGGACCTCAAGATGATTCCTTTTATGGTGAGTTCCTAAATTCTGCAGCATCCGGAGATACTTCCAAACCATTAGTCTTAAAACTAATAAAACCATCATATTTAAAACCAAATTATACTCAGGCTTGGAAATTACTACTTAAGAATATTTATCCAATTGGCGGAACCAATATAAAGCAAGAGGGTTTTGTCTTTAACATATTATATGAGGTCCCTGGCGGTAATCCGGTTTCAAATTTGCAGACAAGTTCAGGTAAGACAATTCAGTTATTGAACGCGTTTGGACTTGATAATTATGATGCATCTGGGAACGCAAACCCGGATAACCTTTTCGATTGGCGTCCTGGTTATGATATTCTACCTGTTCAAGGTGAAATTATTTTTCCAAGTCTACAACCTTTCGGACAAAATTTTCCCTCAAGTCTTCCGGATTCATTAGCTTTTCAGAAAGTCTATGATACATTGCAAACTACTCAGACAGATCAGGTACATGATAAATGGGAGCTTACCGGAAAATATTCAGGGGAGTCAAGCTCTACATATCAACTGGGATTCAATGTTGTTGAAAATTCGGTCAGGGTGACACTTAATGGGCGGGAGTTAACTCCGGGTGTTGATTATAGTATGGACTATAATGTAGGACAATTAACAATACGCAATGATGCCGCATTAGTGCCGGGGGCAAACTTAAGTATTACATACGAGCAGAACGATCTATTTCAGTTAGCTTCAAAAACTCTTGTCGGTGCACGTGGGGTTTTTAACTTTTCGGATAAGACTAAATTAGGTTTCTCAATCCTTAATTTAAATCAGCAAACCTTAAGCGATAAAGTTAGAATCGGTGAAGAACCTATGAGTAACACAATAATGGGTGCTGACTTCTCTACTAGTGCTGACCTTCCAATAGTTACCAAGGCGCTGGATAATATTATATCAACAAATACTCCTTCTTCAATTTCTCTTAATGGCGAATATGCATATATGATGCCTAATCCAAATACTAAACTTAGTAATATCCCAGATGATCATGGGCAAAGTGTAGCCTACATTGATGACTTTGAAGGTGCAAAAGTTTTAATTCCAATCGGAGTCTCCTATACTGCTTGGAAGGATGCTAGCGCCCCTGACTCAATCCCACTCTTATCAGGATTAAGCAATGTGGATAAAATGAATTATAAGTCTAAAAGCTTTTGGTATTCTATTACACCTTCAGATGTAAATATTCATGCTATTTGGGGAAATAGAAAATATGCTGCTGCAACTGATCAGCAGGTTCCTGTAATGGATTTTGTAAATTTGCCGGATTCACCTGGGACATATAATTATAATCCGAATTTAATGCAAAATCGTAAAAAAAATTGGGGCGGAATGATGAAAGTACTCTCATCAACTGCAAATAATCTTCAATCTCAAAATATTCAGTACTTTGAATTCTGGATGTACGTTGATCCGAAAACTTCTCTTTCAGATAGTATATATTTTGATTTAGGTAGAATTAGCGAAGCTGTAATTCCGGATAGGACACTCCATACTGAGGATATAAATCATAACGGTATTCTTGCTCAAGGTGCAGATGTGGGCATAGATGGAATGAACGATGCTCAAGAACGAGCTTATTTCAATTCGACAAAGGCTGATCCAAGCGGAGATGACTTTTCACTAAACTCCAATTTGCCTAATGATGATATAATGAAATGGTATAATGTTAACGGTACTGAAGGTAATGCCGTATTAACTGATATAGGTAGAATACCTGATACTGAAGATCTCAATGGCAATGGTAATCTGGATGTTATAAATAGCTATTTTAGATATGCTGTCCCTTTGGATACTAGTAGCAAGACCAATCCTTATATTGCTGGTGGTGGAGATAATGCAGGATGGTATCTCTATAGAGTTCCCTTAATTGATACTTCTAAAACAGTTGGGCAGCCGACCTTGTCTGATGTTGAATATATTAGAATGTTTGTAACGGGAGTTACCAATGATCAATTCCATGTTAGATTAGCAGAATTCAACCTCGTTGGAAATCAATGGCAGGACCAAGTTCAAAATGATTCTACTCTTTCCGTTTCTGTTGTAAACGTAGAAGATAATATTGATTATTATAGCCCGCCAGGAGTAACAAGACCAATAGATCCTACCCAAACAAATCAAACTGTTTATCTTAATGAACAATCATTAAGCTTAGTTGCCTCAAATCTGGCTGCTGGTGATTCACGTCAGGCTATTAAAATATTATATCAACCTGTTGATATTTTTAATTACCAGGAAATGAAATTATTCTTTCATGGCGATGAGCACCCTAATTCTTTTACAGATAATATTTCTGATACTTCAAATGGTGGGTATACTTCGGAAGTATACTTTAAATTTGGAACAGATACCTCAAATTATTATGAATACAGACAACCAATTAAACCAGGTTGGAATGATGCCGACATTATATTCAAAGATTTGACGGCAATAAAACAAAGTTTGGATACAACATCAAATTCCACTCGTTTATATATTAATAAAGTAGGAGATGTTTCCTATGCTGTTAAGGGTCAGCCAAGTCTTACATCAATTAGATTTTTGATGATAGGTATTCTAAATAGGACAAATCAAACTAACAAACCAAGATTTGTTTCAGGAACTTTATGGGTTGATGAACTTAGAGTACTTGGTGCAGATAATCATCCCGGCTGGGCTTATAGCTTTGGAACTTCAATTAAACTTGCAGATTTGATGACTGTAAATTTTAACATGAGCCAAACAGATCCATATTTCCACCGACTTTCTGATAGGTTCGGATCAAGAGTTGATACAAAAAACTGGAGCCTTTCTACTAATGTTGATTTACTAAAACTTATTCCCATTCATTTGCCTGGCAGCAGCCTTAGTATAAATTACTCGCATTCTGAATCAATAGGAAAACCTCAATATCTTCCGGGCACTGATATCAATATTAATTCTGCTGCGCAGCAACAGCAAAACGCAATAAATGATACTATAAATACTCATCGAGTAATTACTCTAACACCGGCTCAATTAATCTCTTCAACGCAGTCTGTTAGTATTTCTGACAGTTGGTCAGCTTCAGGGGTTACATTAAAAATACCCTCTTCAAGTTGGTTGATAACGGATACCTTTAATGCAATTACTCTTGGATTTAATTATAATAAGACCTTTAGCAGGAGCCCTACTGTTATATCTAATAAAGGCTGGCAATGGAATGCAAATTTAAATTATGGAGTTAATTTAAGCCCAAATGATTTTATTTATTTGGCAAAAGTTCCATTTATTGGAACAATCCTAAATTTCTTTATAGATTATCGTGACCTAAAAATATATTATGCTCCGCAGAATATTTCATTTAGTTTTTCTGCTTCTCGAATGCGAAATATCGACATTAATAGACCTCTTGATAATACTACTGCAATTCCGGCGTATTCAAGAAATTTTGGTACTACTAGAAGCTTTAGTACTTCTTGGAAAATAACTGATGGAGGATTTCTTAATCTTTCAGCAAATTATAGCGCTAATATAAATTCTTCTCTCGCTTATCTTGAGACAGATATTTATAATAATCAGCGTACAGAAGGCCAAATTTGGAAAGACATTTTTTCTCGTGCTTTTTTCGGTAAGGATTATTCATATACTCAAAACCTTACCGTCAATACAAGTCCAAGACTTCCGAGTATTTGGAAAATAGATCAATATTTATCTCTTAATAGCTCTTATAATGTTGCTTATCAATGGTCAAATAATTTTAGTCAGTTAGATGCTGGAAGAAGTGCTGGTTATACTCAAAGATCTACTGTTGGGCTTACTTTAAGACTAAAATCTTTAATGGAACCTCTTTTTGGTTCTGAGAACGCACCTGAAAACCAGCAAAATACGAATAGACCAAATTTTCAGCAGAATAATGAAAGAATTTTGGAAGAAGAAAGAGCAAGAAACTTAACTAAGGAAATGGGAAATAAAAACCCGAATCAAAATAACAATGCTGCATCTGAATCCGGAGCTAATAAAATTTCTTCTCTAAAAGATACTCTGTTTGCAAAGGATTCAAGTCTAAATAAGCCCAAAAATAAATTCAAAATTGGGCAAGTCCTTGGATACGCAAAAACTTTTATAAGAATTCTTTTATTTGATTATGAGTCAATTTCATTAAACTTTAATAATAGCAATAGTCTTTCAAAATCTGGTATTTTAGGCAGCGGGACAGGACTAAGTAATTTTTTCGGACTTTCCTTTAGTGATAATAGCGGACCTTCAAGGGGATTTATGTTGGGCATTAGCAGCTTTGTCGGCCAGCGAGTTCCAAACTATACTTTGCAAGATGCTTTTACACAAAGTAATGATTTATCCTTTAGTACCTCAAAACCCCTTTGGGAGGGAGCAAAAATTGATTTGAATTGGCGTGTGGGTTGGTCTATGAATCAAAGTACTTCATTGCAATCTGATAAATATGGCAATGTTTCGGTTCAATCAATTAGTTCAAGCGGAACTATTTCAAGGTCATTTTTCACATTACCTCCGGTTTTATTTCTAAGTGTTTTTAAAAGCGGTATTAAAAGAGTAAGCCAACTCTATAATCAAAATGACCCAAATCAGGCGCAAAATTTATCAAATGCATTTGTCCAAGGATTTGAAAGCTTGCCAATTTTTTCAAATATTAGCTTCCTTAAAAATGTCGCAGATTATATCCCAAGACCGAACTGGTCAATAAGTTGGGATGGCTTAGAAAAGATGTATCCATTTAAATCATTTGCACAAAGAGTATCACTTAATCACTCTTACTCATCTACTTATTCCGAAGGCTGGTATATATCTCCCGATGGCACAAGAATAACTCAAAGCCAGCGAATTGATTATGGATTCGCTCCACTTATAGGTATTAACTTTACATTTTTACCAGTATGGAGCGGTAATTTTACCGGTAGCATTAAGTATTCTACGAACTCTACTTATGATTTAGGAGTTTCAACTGCTAATATCACTCAATCATTTTCACGCGATATTGGTGTCACCGCTGGTTATTCCAAATCAGGATTTGAACTTCCTATATTTGGCATTTCGCTGAAAAATGATATAGAATTTAGTTTCTCTTATACAAATTCTCAAACTTCTACTGTTTTATTTAATATGAATAATTACACTGACAGTGGGACGCCCCAGAATGGAAATGTAAGAGTTAGCATTGAACCCCAAGTTAAATATACTATTAGCTCAAAAGTAACAATTTCTATATTCTATACCCGTACATCTGTTACTCCGGCCGGCTCTTCCAGTATTCCTCCTTCTACTTCAAACACGGCAGGGCTGGATGTACATATTTCTATACAATAATGAGGGAAAAAGAAAGTAAATTGATATAAAAATGTACCTCAGTTTTTAATGTTAAAATAAATAAACTAATATTTTATAATTATGTAATATAGAAGAATTATTATGAAAGATAAAAAAATTTTATGGGTTGATGATGAAATAGAACTTTTCCGCTCTCATATTATATTCCTTTCTGAAAAAGGATATATGGTCGATACCGCTACTAATGGTGAAGATGCAATAACTTTGGTTAATGAAAATGTGTATGATCTAATTTTCCTTGACGAAATGATGGCAGGAATGGGAGGACTTGAAACTCTTAGTCGGATAAAAGAATTTAATTCAAATATCCCAGTTGTTATGATAACCAAAAGCGAAGAAGAAACTTTAATGGATGAAGCTATTGGCGGTAAAATCGCTGATTATCTTACTAAGCCGGTTAATCCTAGCCAGGTGCTGCTTGTATGTAAGAAAATTTTAGAAGGAAAGAGAATATCAAGTCAGTATGCGGCTAAGGATTATCTTACTGACTTTAATGAAATTTCAAGAGCTTTCTTAAATAATTTAGACTTTAATGAATGGACTGAAATTTATATGAAGCTCGTTAACTGGGATGTTGAGCTTGATACCCATCCCGGGATAAATTTACGCCAGTCTTTGAATGATCAAAAGAAAGAAGGAAATAAAGAATTTTCAAAATTTGTAGAAAGAAATTATAAAAATTGGATATCTACTCCTGGTGATAACTATACCCCTACATTGACTCCTGAGATTACTCAAAAATATGTGCTTAATCATTTGCAAGAACCGAATATCTCAGTTTTTTATTTTGTAATTGATTGTTTGAGGCTTGATCAATGGTTGATTATGGAAAAACATCTTTCGGAATTTTTTAAAATTGACAAAGAATATTATTATGCAATCCTTCCTACGGCTACTCCTTATGCAAGAAATGCTCTATTTGCCGGACTTTATCCCTCGGAAATTGAAAAAAATTATCCTCAATATTGGAATAACGGCGATGATGATGAACGAAGCATGAATAAATACGAAAAGGAATTATTGCAGCTCTTATTGGATAGAAAAAAAATTAAACTTAGAAATGATTTAAAATATATAAAAATAATTGATCCGGAAGTTGGCAGAAACTTTGAACAGAATATTCTTTCGTATCAAAATACGCATCTTACAGCTGTAGTTGTAAATTTCCTGGATATGATAGCTCATGGGAGATCTGATTCTGATTTGCTTAAAGAAATTGCCCCTGATGAACCCGCTTATCGATCATTGACCGATAGCTGGTTTCGTCATTCTTCATTATTTGGTACTTTTAAAGCGCTTGCGAATCTTAAGAATGTAAAAATTGTTATTACTACTGATCATGGTAGTATAAGGTCATTAAGAGGAGCAAAAGTGCTGGGAGATAAAGAGGCTTCGGTTAACTTGCGTTTTAAATATGGCAGAAACCTTAAAGTTGATGAAAAACATGCAGTATATGTTAAAAATGCTGACGATTATAAACTTCCTAGAAGAGGAGTTACCGTAAACTATATTATCGCAAAGGAAGATTACTACTTCGTTTATCCTACTGATTATCACAAGTATTTGACTTATTATAAGGATACATTTCAACATGGAGGAATATCTATGGAAGAAATGATTCTTCCGATTATTACAATGGAACCAAAATAAAAATGGAATTCCCATTTTATAAAAAAATTATTTCGGAAGAAGGTACATCTTTATTAGCAGATGAGTTTGCAGAAATTCTAATCCCAGGTGATATAGTTATATTAAACGGGAATTTAGGTGCGGGTAAGACTTTCTTCGTCAAACAAATCTTAAAAAAATTTGATATTGAATTTATTAATAGCCCCACTTTTGCTATTGTAAATGAATATTATGGAAGATATATTTTTTATCATTTCGATTTTTTCAGAATTAATAGAGAAATCGAATTATTTGATATCGGAATCAATGATTATCTTAATAACGTAGAAGCTATTACTTTTATTGAATGGGGCAATATGTTCCCAGATATTCTACCAAAAAAAAGAATTGAAATTGATATAACCTTAAATGAAGATTATTCTAGGCAATTTTATTTTAAAAAATATGAATGAATCCAAACCTATATTGTCGATAGAAACTTCCCAAAACCTTTGCAGCGTATGCGTATATTATGCTGACGAAAAATTCTATGAAATGAGTTTTAGTTTTAAAAATTCACATGCTGAAAAATTATTTGGAATTATTGATGCTGTTCTAAATTTGGCCTCTATTAGACCTAATGATTTAGATGCAATCGGAGTTTCGGCTGGTCCTGGGTCTTTTACTGGGTTGAGAATTGGAATGGCAGCAGCTAAAGGAATTGCCTATGGTGCAAAAATTGCCGTTATTCCTGTCCCAACCTTTGAAGCTTTAGCTTATCAACTCTCCTTTTATCTCCCAAATGAAAGTGAAGTCATTATTGTAAATAAAGTGAACTCGGATGAACTTTATCTTGCTAAGTTTCAAATTAAATCGAATAGTTATATATTTGTAAACAATTTGGAACTGATCACCCGTAATGAATTCAGTAAAAGGAACTATACGGGACTTTTATTCGGAAATTCCGGTTTTATTGAACCAGTAAATTTTTGTAAGAATATATCTTCACCAAATTCTTTATATGTTGCTAAATGGTGTAAAGCATTTGGTGATTCATTAAGAACTTTTGATTATGATTTTCTTGAGCCTAATTATCTAAAGAATTTTATTGTGAAGGAAAGAAAAAATGGTCATAAAAATTATTAGTTTAATCTTTTTGTTTATGTCATTTGAAATTGCCCAATCAATTGGTCCGGTTGTTTCAGTACCTAAAATAGATTATGATTTTAGTAATGCTCCAAATGGAACTTCTGTGGAACATTCATTTGTAATATATAACGGAGGCGGAAGTTTATTAAAACTTGGTGACCTAAAAACAAATTGCAAATGTATTACAGCAAATCTTGATAAAAATGATTTAGCTCCTGGTGATTCTGCTCATGTTGATGTTATATATGTCAGTAAAGGGAAGGGTAGTCCGCAGGATAACTTCATTACAATTAGAACAAATGATCCGAACAATCCTGATCTGAAGTTATTTATTACGCGAGCATATCCTGATAACAAACCTACTCTTTCCGGAATGCCGGTTGATTCCTCCTTTCACCCTACTATAACTTTTAAAGAAATTAGCCATGACTTTGGAACTATGAAACAAGGGAAAGTTGTTGACTATATCTTTAAGTTTTCTAATACTGGTAACACGGCTTTAATTATTAAAAACATAACAACTTCGTGCGGATGCACTGCTGCTGTAGCTAAAAGTAAAGAAATTTTACCAGGGGATACCGGAGAGCTTCGAGTTCAATTTGATTCTGCAGGAAAAATCGGAAATGTTTCAAGAATGATTTCTGTAGTTACAAATGATCCCAAAAATCCACGAAAAATTTTAACTATTAGTGCTGAAATAACAAGATAGAGAATAAAATGGCTTGGTTTAAACGATCAAAAGAAAATATTTCCCCAGACTCTCAAAAAAAGGATCTCCCTGATGGACTATGGGAAAAGTGTTCAAGTTGCGGTGAGATTATCCATAAAAAACAACTTGAAAATAGTTTGTGGACTTGTACTAAATGTGGTTTCCATTTCAGGATAGGAAGTCAGGAATATATTAATATTCTTTTAGATAAAGGATCTTTTAAAGAAATTGATAAGAAGCTACGATCAGGAGACCCACTTGAATTTGAAGATACTAAGAAATATAAAGATAGAATTCATGAAACCATTAAGAAACTTGGTCTTAATGATGCTGTCAAAACTGGTACGGGAAAAATTAATGGAATGGATGTTGCTTTTGGGTGTATGGATTTCAAATTCATCGGCGGAAGTATGGGTTCTGTTGTAGGAGAAAAATTGGCAAGAGTAATTGATAAGGCATATAAAAATAAAATTCCTTTAATTATTATTTCTGCCAGCGGTGGAGCAAGAATGATGGAAGGTGCATTCTCATTGATGCAAATGGCTAAAACAAGCTCACGTTTGGCTAGATTAGCAGATGCACATATCCCTTATATCTCAATTCTGACTGACCCTACTACTGGAGGAACAACTGCAAGCTATGCCATGCTAGGTGATATTCATATTGCCGAGCCGCAAGCACTTATTGGTTTTGCAGGCCCGAGGGTAATTAAACAAACAATTGGAAAAGACTTGCCTAAGGGATTTCAAAAATCTGAGTTTCTATTAGAACAAGGATTTGTTGATCTAATTTCACCTAGAAAAGAATTGAAGGATAGTATTTTTAACATATTAACATTGCTAACTTGAGGTTGATATAAAAGTTTTACGTAAGATTAAGCAGATACAATCGTTAGTTAAAAAAATAAAAGCTGATGGTAAAACGATTGGATTTGTTCCTACAATGGGTTTCCTTCATGAAGGGCATTGTTCACTTATAAATAGGTCTAAAAAGACTGCCGATATTACTATAGTCTCGATTTTCGTTAACCCAACACAATTTATGCCTGGGGAAGATCTCGAAAAATATCCTCGTGATTTTGAACGCGACAAAAATATTTTAAAAAAAGAAAATGTTGACTATCTTTTCTTTCCAGAGTCGTCAGAGATTTATTTAAATGACTATCAAACATTTGTGGAGGTTGATGAAATCTCTTCCCGCCTTGAGGGAAAGTTCCGACCTAATCATTTTAAAGGTGTTTCTACAATTGTAGCAATCCTTTTTAATTGCATTTCTCCCGACTATGTATTCTTTGGTCAGAAGGATGCTCAACAGGTTTTCGTAATTAAACAAATGGTGAAAGATTTAAAATATAACTTAGAAATTATCGTCTGCCCAATAATTCGTGAACATGACGGATTAGCTATGAGCTCCCGCAATATTTATCTTACCTCAAAGGAAAGGGTAGAAGCTCTTGTATTATCATCTTCCCTAAAACTTGCTGCTAAGATGGTTAAAAAGGGTGAGAGAATGCCTGATATGATTTGTTCCGAAATAATAAATCAGATTAATTTTGTTAAATCTTCAAAATTAGATTATGTGGAAATAGTCGAGGAGAAAAATTTTCTTGTTCCGCATATTATGGAAAAAGGGAAAAAATATTATGTCTTAATTGCATGCCGGATCGGCTCCACCAGACTAATTGATAATGCAATATTAAAAATCTAATTCGTTTGAGTATTCTTATCATAAATTGCTTTAATTCCCAAGAGAACCAAAGCTTTTTCAAATTGAAATTCGAAATCAAAATGTGGAAGAAAGTCCTTTGCGTTACCTCCGGTAATAAATATTTTTAATTTTTCAGCAGGATATATTTTTTGAATACTTGCCAAGGTCCTTTCTATTAACCCTAAAGTTGAATTTATTACTCCGCTTGCAAGAGAAGATTTAGTATCATGAGAAATTATTTGTTTGTAGTCATTTAAGCCTACAGATGGTAGAAGCGCTGTGTCTTTTGAAAGAGAGTTGAACATCATATTTATGCCAGGGGCAATTAATCCCCCACTAAAAATTTGTGGGTATTTAACAACATTTATCGTAGTTGCAGTTCCCAAATCTATTGTGACAATAACACTTTTTGACGAGTAATTGATATAATCATTGGAATTCTTGAACAAAAATAATGCACCTTCAGCTGAACAAATCCTATCTAAACCTAGATTTTCTATAGGATGATAATCTATCAGTAGATTGAATTTTATTTTATGGTTTATTATGAAAGGAGAAAAGTTAAAATTTGTTTTTATAAATTGATTAATTTCATTTTCTGATTCAGGAACAACTGAAGACAAAGCAAGGTGAGAAGGATTATTCTTTTTAAAAAAATCAAATAGCTTATTTAAGTCAGAAAATTTGTAATAACTGGAAATTACTCCTAAATCAAAAGTCGCAACTTTTATATTTGTGTTGCCTATATCGCATGCGTATAACATTAGAATGTACTCACATCCCCAAAATGAATTCTTTCGATTTTATCTTTTATTCTTAATAGTAAGTATCCATCATTATCAATATCTTCAAAAATTCCATATTTAATTGAATTATTATCAGTGATGGATATTTTTTCTCCCATTAAGGAACACCTTTCTTTCCAATCTTTTAAAATAGAATCAGGAGAAACTGGAATTTTTTCTATGACTCCTTCAAAAGTATTCAAAAGCTCTGCAAGTAAAATTTCGCGATTTATATTAATACCTTCGGTTTCAATTTTAATTGATGTTGGTTCTGCATTAAAATTTCCTTGAAATAAAGATTGATTTACATTCAATCCTATACCGATAACAAGTCTGTCTATTTTATTGCCCTGAGAAGTTGATTCCAATAAAATGCCGCAAATTTTTTTACTGTTGATTAATACATCGTTAGGCCATTTCAATTCGGATTTTAATTGGTAGAGCTTCTCGATTGACAAAGCAACTGATAACGATGCTGCAAAATTTAATAGGTTTAAATTTTTTGACAATAATTTCTTATTTGTCAACAAAATTGAAAAAGTTAAATTCTGTTCTTTCGCACTATACCAGATTCTTTCTTTCCTCCCTCTACCTTTTGATTGTTTTTCAGCTAATAATACCGTACCGTCAATATTAAATTTATTTGCTTTATCAAGTAATACTGAATTTGTTGATTCAACTTCCACTGAATATATGAAATTTCTTCCAATAAATTCAGTATCTAACCTTAAATCAAAATTTTCTAAATTGAACAATTAGAGCCTCTTAAAATTTTTCATTTAAAGATAAGCAATTTTACAAAAATTGTCATATAATATGCTACAAAAATCTATCAGCATGTCAATATGTCGTATTATCTGCCAACTTTGGGAGTAAACTAGGTTTGACTAAATATAATTCTAATGTATTGAAATTTAATATGTTATAGATATATTCAATCTTGGCATAAGAAGTGTGTATAAATAAACATATTAAATTTGGAAGGTATTTCAAAAGCTTTAAGAGATCATTCCGACTCACGAGTGTAGTCGGTCAAAATAAAATTAAAGCTAAAATTGAAGTTGGTGTACTTTCTGTTTCAGTTCAAAAATTAGAAGATGATAATCCAAAAGAAAAATCTATAGAAATTAAATAACAAAAATGCGGTAATTTTTTAACCGCTTATTCATTCATTTAGGAGATAGAAATATGGGTAAGATAATTGGAATCGATTTAGGAACTACAAATTCTTGTGTTGCAGTAATGGAAGGCAATGAACCAGTGGTAATTCCTAATTCTGAAGGTGGAAGAACAACCCCTTCTGTTGTTGCATTTACTAAAAATGGAGATCGGTTAGTTGGCCAACCTGCTAAAAGACAGGCAATAACAAATCCCAAAAACACAATTTTCTCAATTAAAAGATTTATGGGAAGAGTTGTTAGTGAAGTTCAAGATGAAAAATCAAAAGTGCCTTATGAGGTAATACCGGGTGATGGACAATCAGCTAGAGTCAAAATTAGTGACCGTATTTATTCACCACCTGAAATTAGTGCAATGATTTTGCAAAAAATGAAAAAAACTGCTGAAGAATATTTAGGACAAGAAGTAACTGAAGCTGTTATTACTGTCCCTGCCTATTTTAATGACTCTCAGCGCCAAGCTACTAAGGATGCTGGCGAAATCGCCGGGTTGAAAGTTAGAAGAATTATCAATGAACCAACTGCTGCTGCTCTAGCTTATGGGCTTGATAAGAAGGGCAAAGATCATACTGTGGCTGTATATGATTTAGGTGGAGGTACTTTTGATGTTTCCGTTCTAGCTTTAGGTGATGGAGTTTTTGAAGTTAAGTCAACTAATGGTGATACTCATCTTGGCGGTGATGACTTTGATCAAAGAATAATTGATTTTCTTGCTAGTGAATTTCAGAAACAAGAGGGAATTGATCTTCGGAAAGACCCAATGGCTTTACAAAGATTAAAGGAAGCTGCTGAAAAAGCTAAAATAGAATTGTCATCTTCCTCTTCTACTGATGTGAATCTCCCATTTGTTACTGCCACTCAGGATGGTCCGAAACATTTAAATATTACTATGACACGTGCTAAGTTTGAGCAACTAATAGATGATTTAGTGCAGAAAACACGAATACCTTGCGAGCAGGCCATTAAAGATGCTGGGATTACCGCTTCTCAAATCGATGAAGTAATTTTGGTAGGGGGTTCTACTAGAATTCCTATGGTTCAGGAGTTAGTTAAGAAAATTTTTAATAGAGAGCCGCATAAAGGCGTAAATCCTGATGAAGTAGTAGCTGTAGGTGCCGCTATACAAGGTGGCGTTTTAACTGGCGAAGTTAAAGATGTACTTTTGCTTGATGTAACACCACTTTCTTTAGGGATTGAAACTCTCGGCGGTGTAATGACGAAATTGATTGATGCAAATACCACAATTCCTACAAAAAAGAGTGAAGTATTTTCAACTGCTTCGGATAATCAACCCTCTGTAGAAATACATATACTACAAGGTGAGCGGCCTATGGCAAATGATAATAGATCTTTAGGTAGATTTCATTTAGAAGGAATTCCTCCTGCTCCTAGAGGAATACCTCAAATTGAAGTAACCTTTGACATTGATGCTAATGGAATTCTCCATGTAGCTGCAAAAGATAAAGCTACAAGTAAAGAACAGAGTATTAGAATAACTTCTTCAAGCGGTCTATCAAAAGAGGAAGTTGAAAAAATGAAGAATAGCGCTAAAGAACATGCCGCTGAAGATAAGACTAAAAAAGAAGCTATTGAAGTGAAAAATCAGGCAGATAGTTTAATCTTCCAAACCAAGAAACAGGTTGAAGAGTTAAAAGATAAAATGTCTTCGGAATCAAAAAATAAACTTGATTCTGAAATAAAGAAAGTAGAAGAAGCAATTGCTTCAAATAATACTGAACAAATAAAAACTGCAACTGAATCATTGAATAAAGTTTGGAGTGCCATAGCATCTGAGCTCTATGCGCAACCCGGAGCTGGTCAACCTGGAGAGAATTCACAGCAAGATACCGGTTCTTCTTCACAAAGTGAGCAGAAACCTGAGGATAAAGAAGTCCAAGATGCATCGTATGAAGTTGTAGATGACGAAACAAAAAAGAAAAAATAAGATTAATTTTTGACCTTAGAAATTTTCTGATTCTAATTATGATTTATTTTATTTGATTTACTTTTAGGCTAAAGTCCGTTGAGTATTTATATTCTGCGGACTTTTTTTAATAAATCATGTTTTATAAAACCTGAAATATTGAGTCAAGGATAGTACCGTCAACCCATTTAACTATCGCGACTATTTTTTCTTTATTTAGTTTTGGTTTAGTAGGGATGCCTCCGCAGATTGAATAAACTTCATCTCTTATCTGTTCGATTGATTTAATAGGAAGAGATGAATATTTCATGATCGAGATCAAATCTTTTCTTTTAGGATTTATAGCAATTCCTCTTTCAGTGATTATTACGTCTATCAATTCTCCGGGCCCGCAAAGTGTCGTCACATCATCAATGATGACAGGAATTCTGTCTCTAAAAGATGGAACTGCTAAAATTGTACATTTTGAATATAAACAATTTTGCCAACCACCGATCCCATGAAGAAGATATCCATCTGAATGGCTTACTACATTTGCATTAAAATTTATATCTACTTCAGTTGCTCCCAAAACTGCAACATCAACTATTGAAGCAAAATTTCCTTTACCATGAAAATTATAGCTTGTAAATGGGCTCGTATTAATGTGGTTTGGATTTTCCCTCATACTTCGAATCCCGTCAAGATCAAAAGTTTGTCCATCAAGAATATAATCTGTCAACCCTTCTTCCAATAGTTGGACTAGATATTTTGTGCTGCCTCCCCTAACAAACCTAGCTTTAATTCCTTTGGCTTTCATTCTATCTTTTAAAAAAAGCACAAAAGCTAAATTCGTTCCACCAGACCCAGCCTGAAATGAAAACCCATTTTTCATAATTCCCGACTCTTCAATAAATTGTGCAACGTATTCTGCTATAAGCAATCGATCTGGTGATTTTGTTATTTCGGTAGTACCTGAAACAATTTTTTTAGTATCACCTAATGAATCAATCTCTACTACATAATCAACATTGTTACCTTGAATTTGCCAGGGAATACATGGAAATTGAATAAGATTGTCTGTAACCACAATAACATTATCAGCGTATTCTGAATCGACAAGCGAAAAGCTAATTAATCCGGAAGCTGATTTACCTGTTACACCATTAGAATTGCCAAACGCATCTGCAGTTGGTGCCGCTATTATAGCAATATCAATATGAACTTCGCCATCTTGAACGGCTTGGTAACGTCCTCCATGTGACCTTAAAACACCAATACCTTTCATTTTACCTTCTGAGGTGTATTTACCTAAGGGGCCATTCATGCTTCCTTCAATATGATGTATTGTTCCGTCTTCCAAATATTTAATTAAGTGCTCATGAACTGAAAATGATGCACTTGGAAACCATCTAACATTTTTAATTCCCATGCTATGGATAGTATCAAAAATAATATTTGTAAGATTATCGCCATTTCTAAGATGGTGATGAGTCGAAATTGTCATGCCGTCTTTTAATCCGCACTTTCTAAGTGCATCCTTTAAGTTTTTAACTAATTTATTCCCGCTCAATGGATAATCAATACAAGTTTTAATTAATGGTTTTGCTTTATACCCGAATGGTTTATGTTCATTTATCCCTTTAAATGGTACTTCTTTTCGACCATTAACTTCATTAGGAACAATTCTACCTGCTGCGTTTTTTACTAGTTTCATTTTTTTTTATAATTTTTACCCGTTATAGTTTAGGATTTTTTTTGCACGTTTTACAACCGGAGCATCTATCATTTTGCTCCCAATTGAAACAACACCAATCCCGTTTATTTCTGCTTCTTCAAATGCAGCAATAATCATTTCTGCATTTTTAATTTCATCTTCTGTCGGAGCAAAACATTCATGAACCACTTTTATCTGCCGGGGATGAATGCAGCCCTTGCCTTCAAATCCAATAGATTTTGCTTCTAAAGTATTTCTGCGTAGGTTTTCCATGTCACCGACATCAGAAAAAACAGAATCAATTGCCTGCACACCAGCTGCTTTTGCTGCATTTACAATCATGGACCTAGCAAAAAAACTTTCTTTCCCATCTAATGTCTTATTAGTGCCTATATCTGCTGAATAATCTTCCAACCCTATTGTCAATGCACAAATATTCTTTGATGATTTGGCAATTTCAAAAGCTTTAATAATCCCCAAAGCACTTTCAATAATGGGCATATAAAAAATATCTCTTGAAATATTCCATTTCCTCTTTATTCTTTCCACTTCTTCTTCGATCGTAATAATATCCTCAGATGATTCGCATTTTGGAACTAAAATTACATGTACATTATGTGGGATTATAAATTTGAGATCATTTAATCCAAGAGGGAGTTGGTTCATTCTTACCATCTTTTCTGCGCTATAAAAATCTACTGCCCTTAAAGCGTTTCTAACAAGCAGCTGTGCAGCATCTTTTTCCTGATATGCAACACTATCCTCAAGATCGAGAATAATCGCATCAGGCTTGTGCAATCCAGCATTTAAGAAAAACTTTGGTTCGTTGCCTGGTAGGTATAACCTGCTCCTTCTTAGTTTATCTTTTGTTGTTTTATAAATTGTTTTTTTATTTAATGGAATTAAAAATTCTTTTTGCTCCATAGGATTGAGTCTTTTGATTGCTAACTCAAATCTTGCTGCGATAACAAATGGTAAAGCTCCATTATCTTCAATATAAATATTTGCATTCTTTAGATCAAAGAATTTGCACATTTCAACAACTTGTGATTTTATTGATTCACCATACATCGAAGCGACTTTACTCTTCAATTCAAGTTTAATTCCGCCTGATTTTTTCTCTGAAATTTCAAAATAGCAGTCTGAGCGAACATTATCGCCGCGTTTACCTGCAAATGATTTCACTATTTTTGTTTTCATGAAAAATCCTATAAATTAAAAATTTTATCTTTTGTATGAGTTATTTTTTTATAATTAAATTTTCCATTAGATCTCTTGCGGAAGCCAATTCACAAGACAAAATCATCTCCTTGATTTTTTTTTGTCTAGTTGAAGAAATTAGGTTTGAAGAAAGAGCATTAAATTTATTTTCCAAATCTTCATTAGTCATTGGTTCGCGAGGATCTCCTTTAGGATATTCGAGATACTCGGAATATTCTTTTCCTCCTTTTGTTTTAATGACAACTTTTGATGGCTGTTTTTCTGGAAACATTTCCTCAAATTTTGTCGAAGCTATGCCTTTTATCTTGTCAATTACTTCCCATACTCTAGGGTCGGTCATTTTTTCTCTTGTGAAAGATTCAGTTGTTATTTTGTGATCAACCAATGCAACTGCAATGCAGTATGGAAGTGAATGATCTGCTGTCTCTCTCGTTTCAGGGCGGTATTTGTGAATATCAAAAAGGATATCGCAAGCCTTTGCAATGGTAGTAACGGTAACTGATTCAATTTGATCGTAACTAATATTATTTTTTGTTACAACTTTTAATGTGGCTGTGATATGAGAATGGGTTAGGGCTTCAGTGGGGAATGCTTTCATGCTGCATTCGAGAATTTTAAAATTATTTCCCAAATCAGTGAATAAACTTTCAGTCTTCCATTTCCACTCATCGTAATTACTCCCATTTTTTTTAAGCGGCGATACTTTTTGCTCTTTATAATCCCAACCTCCAAAGCAATCCATAAATCCTTCTTTCCCTTCAAATACTGCTTCGGTACCTGTAAAACCATCTTTAGCCACCAAAGCTGCAAACACTCCTGCTTGCACAGCCATTGGGTCAACCGAATTCTTTGTCATTGTCAATTTCCCAGCTGTTGGACATCCAATCGTGAAATTATGACTTCCATTTATACCAATAGCATTTACCATTTGGTCTACATTTAACCCCAGAATTTTACCTGCAACAATTGGAGATACAAATTGCGTCAATGTAGCATGATGCCATTTCCTTTCACGAATACCAGGGATTGCAAACTCTGATAATCGCTGTTCAAATTCGTAAGCAAGCACAATTGCAACAATAACTTCTTTCATAGAAGCATTAACAAACTCACCCATTGATAATGCTGCCGGAATTAAATCTGATGGGTGTGATGGGTCTTCCTTCCAATAAATATCATTAAAATCAAGAGAACGAATCATCAAAGAATTGACCAGAGTAACATTTATCGCTGGGATTTTATCTCCGAAACCAATAATTGTAGCTTCAGGTGAGCCTCCTATCCTTTTATAAAGATTGCGTACAATTTCAACATCTTTTGTTTGAGAACCTCCAAATGCGCATCCAAGAGAATCATATAAAAATTTTTTTGCTTCGTTGATAACATTTGCAGGAATATCCTTATAATTAAGATTTACCGCAAACTCAGAGAGCTGCCTTGAGATTGATTTTTGCATAAGTATACTAATCTAATTTTTTTTTAAGTAATTCATTATCCAATTTTCTAACCCACCCGAAATTATTAACTCTTGTGCTGCTTTCCCGACAGAATCGAAGAAATATTTCTTATCATCGAAATTAATTTCTGAATTAGAAAAGTTTACGATAGCTATTATCCCTGTTCTAACAGTCAAATTTTCTTTCCCAAATCTAGATTTCAAGTCATTAATTAATTGCGGACATTCAATTAATAATAAACCATTATTAAATGCATTTCGTTTATATGTTTCATTAAAGGAACCTGCAATCAAAAGTTTGATGCCTTTATATTTAACAGCTGTAGCTGCTTGTTCGCGAGAACTGCCGGTACCAAAGTTGAAACCAACAGCTAATAAATCACCTTCTTTTGCGATCTCAATAAATTGTGGATCATAATTTTCCATAACAACATTTGCTTGTTGCTTAGGCGTTAAATCATCAATATAAGTGTATTTACCAGGATAAATACCGTCAGTGTTCAAGTTATCCTGATGACAAAAAATTATTTCACCTTTTATAAATTGAGGAAATCCGTTTATAAATTCAACTTCATTGGTGTTGTTATTAATTTTAGGATTTATCTTTAATTCATATGAAATATTTTTTGGGCAATATTCCCACGAGTAGTCAATTTTACCTGCAATTGCAGAAGCTGCAACGACTGAAGGAGATGCTAAATAAGCTTTTGCATTAGGTGATCCCATTCTGCCCTTAAAGTTTCGATTTGTAGCGGCTATTCCGACCTCACCGTCTTCAAGTAATCCTGTTCCTAAACCAATACAAGGACCGCATCCTGAAGGAAGCGGAATTGCACCGGCTTGCAAAAGAGCCTGCCAATCACCTCGCTGCTCACTTTCTTCCTGAACTTCTTTAGAAGCTGCAGCAATATAAAACTTTACTCCTTTAGCAACTCTTTTATTTCTTACAACTGCAGCTGCTTCAGCTAAATCATCAACCCTGCTATTCACACAAGAGACTAAATATGCCTTATCTATTTTTATTTCGCTAGATTTAATCTCAGATAAAGATTTCATAATCTTGACCGTATTTGGGCCTGAGACCGAAGGCTGAATTGATTCTAAATTAATTGTAATTTCTTTTGAATAAAAAGCATCTTTATCAGCTTTTATAATTTTTTTTTCAAGATTATGGATTTTATTATAATTTAATCTTGGATGATGGTTATTATGATTATCTTTCCTTGGATAGGAATTTTGGTAACGTTGGGCAATAGTCTTAGCTCTGTCCTTTAGCCAATTAATTGTTGCCTCATCTATTGGAAAAACACCTGCCAATGCACCCCATTCAGTAGACATATTGGAAATTGTAAGCCTTTGGTCTATACTAAGAAATGGAACACCGTCTCCTGAAAATTCAATTGCATTATTTAGGACCTCATCGTTATTAAAAAAGCCGCAAAGTGAAATTATTAAATCTTTCCCCGAAACACCCGGGCGTAATTTCCCTTTTAATGTAACTTTTGTAACCGGAGGGATTTGCCACCAAGTTTTTCCCGTTGCCCAAATTGAAGCAGCATCTGTCCTTACAATAGGTGTTCCAAGGCAGCCTAATCCACCATACATGTTAGAGTGGCTGTCGGAAGCTACAACCATTGTCCCCGGAAATGCATATCCCTCTTCACACATAATTTGGTGTCCGATGCCTCTGCCAGCAGGATAAAAGTCAATGTTCATTTCTTTCGCAAAGTCTTCTATCATTTTATATTTACTCAGGTTCTTTTCACTCGTGTCTTGAACATTATGATCTAAAGTGAAAACTAATTGTCGGGGGTTAGCAATTTTTAATTTACTTGAATTATTATTCCCCTTAAAAATATTTAAAAATTTTGGAATTACTGCACCGGTATTATCATGAGTCATTACATAAGCCGGTTTTATATTCAAATAATCTCCGCTGTGTACTTCGCAATTTTGTGCTAAGTCAACGGCAAATCGTTGTACAATTTTTTCAATTAATGTTTGTGGCATAATTAATCTCCGTTTAACTATTATAAGACGATAAATCTATTTTAGTAATTTATTTATATTCCGTAATTACCTCTTATTTTTTAAATGGATCAAAACTTACAAAATCAGCATGATGAACAATTATTGATTCTATTGTGCGTAAACCCAAATCACCCTCTTTTGAATGAGTAGCGATTATATGTTGAACTTCAGCAGGCAATTTAAACCTATCTGCAATTGCTAATCCGCTAAAAGGATGACGTATTAATTTTCCAGATTTGCTTGTAGTTAATCTTCCTTCTATTTTATCATATTCTATAAGCTTACCGATATCAATTAAAATTGCTCCGGCTGTTAAAATATCAAAATTTATCTCAATTTCATTGCCAAAGTTATTTTTCATAATTTTAGCAATTTCAAAAGACAACTGTACTGCAGTCCTTTTATGGTTAATAAAGGAAATCTTACAATCTTTTAATAGTAAAGAGAAGGGCATTGTTTCAAGGTCTCTAATTGATAATGCGCTGTTTTCAATTGCGTATACCCAACAGTCGATTACTTTTTCTCTTAAATTAATATCGACAATCCAATTAATTTCGGGCCAAATTTCTAAAATTTTTTTGCGCATATTTTCTTGCTTTCTAATAATTCAACGCTAAAAACCAAAATGGGGGATACACAATTTATTCTAAATCAAATATTAATTCGATAAATTTTTAATAATTTCATCTGTTAATTGAAAAGTTGATGCAGCTCCTTTAGCAAAAACATCTGCTCCGCCTTTCAACTTTAACATATCAAAAGTTCTAATCTTTCCTTCTATGATTACTTTGGAAATTGCATTTCTAATTTTAGAAGAAATTTGATGTTCGTCAATATGGTCAAGCATCATACATGCGCTTAAGATCATTGCTATTGGATTAACGATAGGAGGATCAAGTTCTTGATATTTAGGAGCAGAACCATGTGTAGGTTCAAAAATTGCGACATCTTTTCCGATATTAGCACTACAAGCAAATCCAAGACCACCTACAAGTCCCGCAAACCCATCGCTTATAATATCTCCGAACATATTCTCGGCAACAATGACACCATAAATTTCAGGGTTTTTTGTTATCCACATCATTTGGGCGTCAATATTTGTATCCCAAAGTTGAATACCCGGGAATTCCTTTGCAATTAATTTACCTTCTTGCAGCATCATTCCAGAAGTTTCGCGTAAGACATTTGGTTTTTCACATATAGTTACATTAGAATAACCATAATTTTTCGCATATTCAAAAGCTTCTCTAATAATTCTCCTACATGCATTCCTTGTAACAATTCTTGTTGAAATAGCTAAATCTTCATTTTTAATATTTTTAAATGATTTCATTTTAGGATGAGTTTCGAAAGCATCTCGGACGATTTTCGGTGGGTTTGTCCATTCAATTCCTGAATAAAGCCCTTCGGTATTTTGTCTGAAAATTACAGCATTGATATGTGGCTCTTCAAAACCTTCATGATCCCTCCGGATGAAATTTAAAGGATTACCTTTGATGGATTTACAAGGTCGGATGCAAATATCTAAATCAAAATATTGTCTTAACCCTACAATTGGGCTAAAGTAAACATAACCTTTATCTTTTAGAGAAGAGTCTAATTCTTGAAGAGCTGCAAAATTAGGTTTACTAGTTATTGCTCCGAACAATCCTATTTTATGCTTTTCAAGAATTTCAATAGTCCTTTTAGGAAGGGCGTTGCCTTCTTTGCACCAAAATTCCCAGCCTATATCTGCATGGATATAATTTGCATTAAATCCAGCGGCAGTTAAAACTCTAATAGCTTCGGGGAGGACCGTTTTCCCGATGCCGTCTCCTGGCATTGTTACAATTGTTTTCATATTGAGTATCCCCTCAAAAATGATTTATAAATAAATTAATAAGAAACTTAAATAATAAAGAATTTTAATCCAAAAAGTAAAGGCATTGAAATCTCGGGCTTTTTTTATAAATTAAAACTTAAAATCTAAAAAATTAAAAGTGAACACATTTAACTACATATATTTAAGATACTTGGAGTCAAAATCTAATTGAATAAGTCTAAAGCAAAGAATATAGTCTTATCTGAAGCCAATACTGAAGAATTCGGCAAACTATTGTTAAAGTTGCTGGAAGATGGGATAATTCCGCATAAATATAAATCGCAAACTGAGCATTTTTCCAATTATGTTGATTTAGCTAATGAAAACTATGCATTAAGCAACTTGATCTCTGAAGCTTCAATAGATACAATATTTCGAATTTCACAGACCGGCAAGATTATTTTTATAAGCAAATCATGTAAAGAAACATTTGGATATGAGGTCTCAGAGGTATTAAATAAATCATTTGCAAGTTTCGTCCCAAAGAACGAGCAAAAAAAAGCGTTTATTATACTTACTAAATTATTTAAAGAAAAGAAAATTCAAAATGAATTTCTATCCATATTAAATAAGAATGGCCATAATATACCCATTGAGCTAAGTGCAAGAATTTTTAATTTCAACGGAAAATTTTACGGTCAAGGTACTCTGCATGATTTAAGTGAAAGATTTAAGTCTGAAGAAAAAATTAAGATATCCGAAAATATTTTTAGAAGCGTTTGGGAAAAAGCAAGTGATGGATTGCGTTTGGCTGATGAAAAAGGCATTGTATTTATGTGTAATCAGGCATATGCTAAAATGATTGGCAAACCAAAATCGGACATTGAAGGAGAATTATTCTCAAAAACATATTTTCCTGAAAACCAGGAAAATGAATTAAAAAAATATTTATTCAAATTTAAAAACAACGCTTTTCAATTAAATTTTGAAAAAAGCCCTATATTATGGAATGGAGCTAGAGCATATTTTGATATTTCGCATTCTTTTATTGAAGGAATTACAAGCAAAAAATTGTTACTTAGTATTTTTAGAGATATCTCTGATAGAAAAAATAATGAAGTTCTACTAAGGAAAAAAGATTCATTGTTGCAAGGTATTGCGGAAGCGACTAAAACGCTTATCTCTATAAATGACCCATCTTTGGGATTTTCTGCTGCTTTAAAAATATTAGGACTTGCAGTGCAAGTAGATAGAGTTTATATTTTTAAACATAAAATCAATGAAGATACCGAGGAAATGTATGTTAGTTTGTTATATGAATGGGCATCTGAAGAGACAGAATCCCAGTTAAATGATCCTGCTTTTCAAAGGCTTTCTTACTCTAGATTTGAGTCATTAAAATTCTATGACAACTTTTCAAAAGGCAAATCTCTAAGCTTTACTATTAAAAATCTACCTTTAGATAGTAAAAACGTATTTATAGATAGCAATATTAAATCAATAATTTTAGTACCAATAATTATTGACGAAAAATATTGGGGATTTGTTGGTTTTGACGAGTGTAAGACTGATAGAATTTGGACTTCAAATGAGGAATCATTATTAGTTACAATGTCTTCTATGTTAGGTGCTGTTATTAAAAGAAATATAATTCAAGAAGAAATAATTAAAAAGAATCAAGAACTAGATCAAGCTGTTATAAGAGCAGAAGCAGGGGTTAAAGCTAAAAGTGAATTCCTCGCATTAATGAGTCATGAGATTCGCACACCTATGAACGGTGTTATTGGAATGACCGGCTTATTACTAGATACAAATTTAGATGATGAACAAAAAGAATATGTTGATACGATTAGACTAAGCGGAGATCAGCTTTTAGTAATTATAAATGATATACTAGATTTTTCTAAGATCGAATCAGACAAATTAGAACTTGAAATGCAGCCTTTGGATTTGCGAGAATGCATAGAAGATTCATTAGATCTACTTGCCTCAAGAGCCGGAGAAAAAGGTATTGATCTTGCATATCAAGTTGATGGCAATACACCAATTACTATTAAAGGTGATGTTACACGCCTGCGTCAAATTTTGACTAATTTACTAAATAATGCTATAAAATTTACTGAAGAAGGAGAAATATTTGTTTCTGCATCTGCTAACAAAATTGAAAATGAATTATATGAGATCACTTTTGGTGTCAAGGATACAGGTATGGGAATACCAGCAGATAAGATGGACCGATTATTCAAATCTTTCAGCCAGGTTGATGCTTCAACAACAAGAACTCATGGAGGCACTGGATTAGGCTTGGCAATTAGCAAGCGATTAGCAGAACTAATGGGTGGAAAGATGTGGGTTGAGAGCGAATATGGCAAAGGTTCGACTTTTTATTTTACAATTAAAGGTGAACTAGTCTCTTCAAATTCAAAAATATATTTGTATGGCCATATTCCTAAACTTGCAGGTAAAAAATTATTAATTGTTGATGATAATAAAACAAACAGAGTTATTTTAAAGACCCAAGCAGATAATTGGGGTATGTTTACAAAAGTTGCTGATAATCCTAAAATAGCTTTAGATTGGATAATTAATAATGAAATTTTCGACATAGCCATTCTAGATTATCAAATGCCGCAAATTGATGGACTGACATTAGCTCAGGAAATTAGGAAATATTCTTCAGGCAAAGAGTTGCCTATTATAATATTAACTTCAATTGGCAAGAAAGAAAACCCGGAAACAATAGCTCATTTAAATTTATCGGGATTTATAAGCAAACCGATTAAACAAACACAACTATATGATACTCTTATTTCCGTCTTATCGGGTGCTCAAGGTATAAAGAAAGAAAAACAGTCAACTGATTCTAAAATAGATCCTAATTTAGGGGAGCGTTTTCCTTTAAGAATATTATTAGCTGAGGATAATGCTGTTAATCAAAAAGTAGCTTTAAGAATTTTAGATAAGATGGGCTACCGCGCAGATATTGCAGCTAATGGTTATGAAGCAGTTAATGCTGTTAAGCATATCCATTATGATATTGTATTGATGGATATTCTTATGCCCGAGATGGATGGCTATGCGGCAACAAAGACTATTATTAGTGAACTTGACGCAGATAAACGTCCAAAGATAATTGCTATGACAGCAAATGCAATGCAGGGTGATAAGGAAGAATGTTTAGCAGCCGGAATGGATGATTATGTGAGTAAGCCCATTAGAATTGATGAACTACAAGAATCTTTAACGAAGTGGAGTAAAATTATATCTGAGCAAAGAGGTGATTTAATTTCTAAAGTTAAAAAAGTAAAGGCAAAAACAAAGTTTGTTAACGAGGAAAATATTTCTTTTCTTGCTGATATTCAGACTGAGGCTGATCTTGGATTTCTAATAGAGTTATTAGATATTTATTTAAATGATTTGCCTGTGACTATTGAAAAAATTAAAACCTCTGTAACCGAAAAAGATTTTAAGAATCTACAATTTTTTTCTCACAAGTTAAAAGGAAGCAGCGTAACTCTTGGTATTGATTTTGTCTCTGAGATATGTCAGAATTTGGAAACAAAAGCAAAAAATAATGAGTTTGATGATTCTGTAAAAAATATGTCAGAAAGTCTTATTTCCAACATCGATGCTGTAATTAATGAATTAAAATTGATTAAAAATAAATACATTAATCTTCAATCCAATTTTACTGAAATCTAAATTTTATAAATTATCATAAACATAATAATTTATTCCTTGTTCTTTTAGTTATTTTGTCTGATTTTTGTATAGTTATGTTGGGAATATGTTTTTGGCGCTAGCTAACAGGCAAAGGCCTAACCCCGTCAGGTCCGGAAGGAAGCAGCGGTAAGCACAGAGTTTGTGTAGCTAGTTGCCTTTTTATTTATTAAATATGCCGGCAGGAATTAAAAATTCAAGCACACCTTGAGATAGTTGCACCTTGTTGTGGAAGAAAACCTTTGCGATCGCTGCTTTCTTGAACTCAATATTTGCAAAACTTGCAGAAATCAGTTTTGAAATATGTTCAGAAAAATCAGGTTGGTGACCTACGAATGCTATGTTTTCAGCATCAAGAGAGTTAGCTATTCCTATTATATCTTCAGTATCACCTCCAGAGGTTAATTTCTTGTCGATTATGAGATCATTCTTGATTTCAAAATGCTCTGCTATAAGGTTAGCTGTTTGCTTGGCTCTTAATAATGGCGATGAAATTAAATAATCAAATGGATCAATATAATTTCTCCAGGCGAAGATAGCATTCTTTAGCCTTATTTTTCCATTGCTTGTAAGTTCTCTGTCAAAATCTTTTTTATTAATCGAAATTTTCTCTGCTTCACCATGTCTAATAAAATAGATGTTCATGCTTTTTTCTTTGTTATTATTGGGAGAAATTAAAAATTATAATCAATGAAAACTACTGAGATACTGTTGTGAAATTCCATTAAGTCTTTGTTGAGTTCTTTTCCTTCAACTGTATTCATAAGTGAATCCCAAGTATCCTTAGATTCGACTTTTGCTTCACAAAATAAACTATAATTGCTGTCCAGCAATAGGCTGCTTTCAACTTTTCCTATTTTTATATCTTGATGAACAACAGCTGATATATATTTAATAGTATACTCAATAAAATGGTTTTGAATTTGTTCATGATTTGTCTTTTTTAAGAAAAAAAGTAATTTATACATTGGCACTCAATCTATAGTTATTGAATTTATTATACTTTGATAAATATTCTTATATTGCAAATATGTATATTTTGAAGCCTGAAGAATAAGAATATATTTTTTTTGTCCGTAAGAATATTCAAAAAATTGAACAAAGTCTTTTTTCAATTCAATTTTATCTGAATATCTTACTCTGTATTTGCCGGATGTTTCATTATTAAGATTATAACTAATATACATTTCTGCAGAGTCACTATTAGGAATCTTGGCTATAGAAATAGTTGTGCCTAAATACTCGCTAATATATCTGCTGCCTTTTAGATCATGTTTTAAAAAATCCGTTATTTCAATATTCTTCAATGTCTTCCATTTATCAGGTAATGTAATAGAATAACCTTCCATATTAGTTAGGTTAGAAGTTGATTTTACTGTATCAAATCCCGGGTCTATACCAACAGATTTAAGAGCTGAATTGTAATCAGTTATTTCAGTCGTTAAAGGATCTTGATTAAATGCACGAATTTGATTTTCAATAAAGTTTGTAAAAACATTATTAATACTAATGAATTTATTATTTTTATAATTAAATAAAAAAACGTCACTATTGCCGTTAATTGAAGAATATTTATTGCTCGATATAGTTGTTATAATTCTATCATTTGAAAATTTATTGATGGATTGAGTGTAAATATTCTTTGGTGTAATTGCCTTAATAAAAGTACTGAAAGCAAGCGAAACAGAAGAATCTGTAAACATAAAATAATTTATCCGATCCAATTTAAAATCTTCTTTTGACCTAAAATTTTCTTTGACCGAAAGGAATGTTTGGTTTTGTTCATTTATTAAATCAGAATTTAAGTAGCCATTCAAAGACTTGTCAATTAAATATAAATTAAAAGTCGAGTCATAAACAGCAAACCGGTTATAAATAGGATTTGGAAAGCTTATTAAAAGATAGTAATATTTATGCCTGTTCATGGAGAAAATGCTGTCAATTAAGAATGAATTAAATCCATTATTTAACGGCAGAGATAAATCAAATAAACCTTTTAAAGTTGAGTTAGCATTTTTATCTCCAGTCATAGCTTTCAGAGTAAGCTCTTTTAATAAATCTCCTGTCAAATTTGACTGATACGTCTTTTTGTGTTGATTGAAGCAACTTGGCAGAAGGAAAATACTCAAAATAATTATTGCAATAAATTTATTCATAATTTTATTTAATAAGACAAATATAAATTTAGTTAATTATTCTGAGAAATGATCCTTAATTATTTTAGCTTTCTGAATTCCGATTACTTCCGATAACGAAGTTGTTGAAGATTTTCTTATTTCATTTACACTTCCAAATATACCTAATAATTTTTGCGCAGTTAATTTCCCAATCCCTTTAATTTCCGTTAATTCTGATGTAATCGTTCTTTTGCTTCGTCTCTTCCTATGAAATGTGACCGCAAATCTATGCGCTTCATCTCTAATCTGTTGAAGCAGCTTAATTCCGGATGAGGTCTTTGGAATTGAAACCGGTTCAGATTGGCGGGGTAAAAAAACTTCCTCTAACCTTTTAGCAAGTCCAATAACGTTATATTTATGAATGCCTAGGTCTTCTAATATTTTTACTGCACTAGAAAGTTGTCCTTTCCCTCCGTCAACCATTATAAGGTCAGGTAAATTTTCCTTGTCATTAATTAATCGTGAATATCTCCTCCGTATTACTTCCTGCATGCTTGAAAAATCATCTGGACCTTCAACATCTTTAATGATAAACTTTCTATACAAACTTTTTTTCGGTTTTCCGTCGTAAAAAACTACTAAGCTTGCAACGCTATCAGTCCCTTGTAAATTCGATATATCAAAACATTCGATTTTTCGTGGTAATATATTCAATCTTAGATCTCTTTGAAGGGATGCAATAGAATGTGGGAGATAACCTTCTTTTTTCATTTTTTGCAATTGTATTTCTTTTAATTGTAACCTGGCATTTTCAGTGCACATTTTCATTAATGAAAATGTACTGCCCTTTTGTGGAATAATAAACCTTATTTTCTTATTCCCCATTAAATTTAGCCAATCATTTACAAGAATTGCATCAACTGGTTTTATCTCTAAAATAATTTCATCAGGTATTTCCGTAAACTCAGTATAATAAAATCTTATTGCTGCCGAATAAAGATCGCTTAAATCTGCACCTTCCTCCGAAACCATGCGGAGCTGTTTTTTAGACACCAACTTTCCTCCCCGAATATTAAATACAGAGCATGCACAATCCTTTTTCTCAAAAGCAATGGCTATTACATCGCGGTCAAATATATCATCGCTAACTATTTTTTGTTTTGAAGAAATAGATTGAAGATGAGCTATTTTGTCTCGTAGATCAGCAGCTCTTTCAAAATTCAACTCAGCTACTGCATTTTTCATCTTAAAGTTAAGATCAGTTATTAAGTCATCTATCTTACCTTTTAATAATTTTACTACTTCCGAAACCATCTCATTATAATCTTTTTGACTAATTAAACCTTCACAGGGTCCGTCACATTTTTTAATATGGTAATCTAGACAGACTTTGAATCTCTTTTTTTCAATATTAATCTGTGTTATATCTAATCTGCAGCTGCGAATTTTAAAAATTTGATTTATCATTCGCAATGAAGATTTCATATTTTTGACATCTGTATATGGGCCAAAATACTTTGAACCATCTTTTATAACCCTTCTAGTATGATAAATTCGTGGATAAGGTTCATTTGTGACCTTTATGAATGGGTAAGATTTATCATCTTTTAAATTAACGTTATATCTTGGTTTTAATTCTTTAATTAAATTATTTTCAAGAACAAGAGCTTCAATCTCGTTATCTGTCAATATAAGTTGATAATCTGAAATTTTATTAATTAGGGCTAAAGTTTTAGCAGAATTAACTGAAGAATGGAAATAACTTCTTACTCGATTTTTTAAATTAATTGCTTTCCCGACATATATAACTTTCCCCTTGTCGTTTAAGAATTGATATACTCCAGGATTATCCGGTAAGTTTTCCAGTTTAGCTTTTAAATTAGGATTCATCAATCTATTAGTAAACAGTTAATAAATATATTGTTTGGAATTTTTTATATTAAAAGATTTGCTACAGACTCGTTTATTGAATAGCTGCTAAATCAAGGGCACGATTTAAGTCAATATTTGATTTTTTCCTATGACTACTATTCCGCTGTCTGTCACATGAAATTTCTTTTTATCGGATTCAATGTCAAAGCCTATTTCATAATTTTCCGGGATGTGAACGTTTTTATCAATGATAGTTCTTCTAATTCTTGCATGTCGGCCTATATTACAATTATTCATTATAATAGAGTCTGTAACATAACTAAAGCTATTAACTCTCACATTAGTGCCAAGAAGCGATCGTTCTACCAAACCGCCGGAAACTATTGTGCCATCGCAAATCATAGAATTTAATGTGCGTCCTACCCGCTCACCTTCATGTGAAACCGTTTTTGCGGGGGGAGCTTGATATTGATATGTTCGCATCGGCCAATCATTATCATAAAAATTAAATTCCGGAGTTACGCTAATTAAGTCCATGCTAGCTTCATAATAACTGTCTATAGTTCCAATATCTTTCCAATATGGTTTAGATTTATTATTCATATCTTCAAAATTGTATGCAAAAACTTTTCTACCGGATTTGATCATATATGGAATTACATCCTTACCAAAATCGTGACCTTTTAATTTATTAGATTCCATTTCAGACAATACTTCTTTAAGAATTGCAGCATTAAATACATAGATAGCCATGTTGACAAAGCAATACCCGGGTTTATTTGGTATTTCGGGAGGTTCTTTTGGTTTTTCAATAAAAGATTTTACTGCAAAAGAATTATCAACATTAACAATCCCAAATCTTGAAGCATCATCTTTTGGTACCTCAATGCAAGCCATTGAAAGATCAGCATTGATGTCAACATGATATTGAAGCATTTTTAGATAATCCATTTTATATATATGATCACCGCTTAATATCAGAACCCATTTTGCTTTCTTTTCAGAAGAAAATAGATTTAGGTTTTGATAAATAGCATTTGCAGTTCCCATATACCATTCATTATTTAATTTCCTTTGGGGCGGTATTGAATAAATATATTCTCCGAGTTCGGGATTAAAAATACTCCAGGCTTCAAAAATATGCTGATTTAAAGAATCTGACTTATATTGTGTTAGGATATATATCCTTCTTAATCCGGAGTTAAGGCAATTTGATAATGCAAAATCAATTATTCGATATTTCCCGCCAAAAGGTACAGAAGGTTTACTCCGGTATAACGTAAGAGGATTTAATCTCTCACCTTGCCCGCCCGCAAGCAGCATGGTTATTGTATCTCTTAAAATTGAAGAACCGGGGAAAGTCATAATACCTCCAAATTTTTACCTTAATTTATTTTTAAAATGGTTTGATTGACATGCCTACTATTTAGTAATTTTGCTTTGTTTCTTAATATGAAAGTTAAACTAATTTATAAAAATTGCAATAGCAATTCAAATTTTATATTGAAAAATTTAAATAAATTTTTGTGAATAAGAAAATAATATTTCTATCTTTAATTTTACTTTTTATCACATTCCTTTCTGAATGGGGGTTGGCAAAGACTTCTAATAAAAAAAATCATGATTTGAAGTTTGCCTTTCAAAATATAACTGATAATTACATCTCTCCAAACCAGTATAAAATTAATGTTATTAATTATAAATTAAATATTGATTTGCATCCTTCAAAAAAAATACTAGATGGAGACGTTTTAATTAAAGGAGTTATCCTTGATAAAGGATTAAAACAAATCGATCTAAATTTCTACGATAATATGAAAATATCTCTTCTTACTTTAAATGATAAACAAGTTGAATATTCTGTAGAAAAAACAAGGTTAATGATACCAATCTCAATAATGCCTTCGGATACCTTCCTTATAAGAATTGTTTATAGCGGTACTCCAAAACGTGAAGGATTTTCTTCTTTTGTATTCGGTGAACTTAATGGGCAATCTTGTGTCTATAATTTGAGCGAACCTATCTATGCTTCTACTTGGTTCCCATGCAATGATATTCCATCTGACAAGGCTATCGTCGAAATGAATATTACCAATGATTCCTCAGAGGTTTCGGTATCTAATGGCATTCTTCTTGGTATTTCTTGCAAGGGTACAAGGAAAACTTACCATTGGAAGTCAATTTATCCTATAGCAACGTATTTAATTTGTTTGTATTCATCAGATTATATAAACTTTTCACAAAAGTATATTTCATTGGATTTGAAAGATACAATGGCTATTGATTACTATGTATTTCCTTCACAGCTGGCAGAGGCTAAGATTGATTTTGAAGATCACCCGGATATGCTTCATTATTTTTCTAAGACATTCGGTGAATATCCCTTTATAAAAGAAAAGTATGGGGTAACAGAATTTCTCTGGCAGCTTGGTGCAATGGAAACCCAAACTATGACTGCCGTTGGTTCTAATTTAATAAGCGGGCAGAAATTATATACAGAAGTTTATTCTCATGAACTTTCACACCATTGGTTTGGTGATGCAGTTACACCAATGACTTGGAAGGATATTTGGCTAAATGAAGGATTTGCTTCATATTGCGAGGCTCTTTATAATGAGCATATCGGCGGGTTTAATGCTCTCAGATCTACTATGCTAAGTAAATTACAAAATACATATAATGGAACTGTTTACAATCCAAATGATTTATTTAGTCAAACTGTATATCAAAAAGGAGCCTGGGTTTTGCATATGCTCCGACATAATGTGGGGGATTCAACATTTTTCCGAATATTAAGAAAATATTTTGAAGTATTTAAGTATAAGAATGCTTCTACAGCAGATTTTGAAAAAATTTGCGAAACAGTTTCAGGAAAAGACCTTCATCAATTTTTCGATCAATGGGTCTATATCGGAACTGGGAAATTAAATGTTGCATTCTCTTGGAAAGCTAAGGGGGGAAAATTATTTATTAATTTTAATCAAATTCAAAAAGGTTATGATGTTTATCAGTTTCCACTTGATGTCCAAATTAAATTTTTTGACAATTCTGAAATATTGAAAACTTTTTTTATAGATAAAAGAGATAAAAGCTTCATAGTAACATTAAATAAGGCAGTTTCTGATATTAAAATTGATCCTGGAAACTGGATATTAGGCAAATTTGAATATCATAAGGAAAATAATTAAAAATTACTATATTTACTTTCAAAAAACCAATCATTATTTTCTCAAATTTGATATAATTTTGTGAATAATTCTTATCTATTTATTTCCGACATACACTTAGGTCTACAATCTAGATCTTTAGAAAATCTAAAAGAAAGATTATTAGTAAAATTTTTAAATTTTGCAAAAGAAAATTGTAAGGAATTATATATTGTAGGTGACTTGTTTGATTATTGGTTTGAATATAAAAGAGTTTATCAAAAAGGTTTTTTCAGAACCTTGACCGCATTGCAAGACTTATCTGAGTCTGGTATTAAAATTCATTATTTTATTGGTAATCATGATTTTATGCACTTGAATTTTTTTAAAGAAGAAATTGGGACAATCATTTATGAAAATCCTATATGCACTTTCCTAGATGGGAAGAAATTCTTTATTGGTCACGGCGACGGAATGGTTAAAAATGATATTGGTTATCAAATACTTAAGAAAATCTTAAGAAATAAAGGCATTCAAAAAATATATTCGTGGATTCACCCTGATTTGGGAATAACTCTCGCAAGTGCAACTAGTAAAACAAGCAGAGATTATACAAATAAAAAGAATTATGGCGAAGATGACGGATTGTTGGATTCAGCAAAAATAAAAATTGACGAGGGCTTTGACTATGTAATTTTTGGACATCTTCATAAGAGGTGTCTCATAAATTATAAAAAAGGTGTATATATTAATTTAGGCTCTTGGCTTGATGCTCCATGTTACGGAATATATAAAAATAATAAGTTTGAAATAGTTGACTGGAATTAATATGGCAAACAACAATTCAGATTTGGATTTTAAAAAATATTTTAATGATCACGCACATCGGAATAAAAAGAAAACTTCAGGTCTTCATAAATTAAATAAAAAAGTAACTGTAGTTATAATTTTTATAATTTTAGTCTTGATATCCGTTTTCGGAATTTATGTTACAAGCGGACTTCCGTCATTAGAACAACTTGAAAACCCGAAACCTCAACTGGCTAGTAAAGTCTTTACTAGTGATGGCGAATTGCTCGGACAATTTTATATACAAAATCGAATAGAAACAAAAATTGACAGTCTTCCTCCATATGTTGCTAATGCTTTAATTTCAACAGAAGACAGGGACTTCTATAATCATTGGGGCGTCGATGTAGAAAGAGTTTTCAAGGCAATAATTAAAGACGTTTTCACTTTTTCGCGTGAAGGTGCAAGCACTATAACTCAACAACTAGCAAAAAATCTCTATCACTTTAAAGTTAAAGATGAAAATATTTTTCAAACAGGGGTTAGGAAAATTAGAGAATGGATAACAGCAGTTCAAATAGAAAAGACTTTTACCAAAAAAGAGAGATCGGA
>JAJXTM010000032.1 GCA_021783875.1 Bacteroidota bacterium | reverse complement strand
TGTATATAAAAATTCTCTACCTGATTTATCTAAATACCTCTTCTCTACCTTTGATAACGATGATATCCTATTTTTTACCATTTCTTTTTCTTTGTTTGTTTAACATGTTTAAATGAAGGGAGAATCTAATATAATTAATTCTCCCAATAATATTTTATTTTTTTAAAAGGGTATCCGGCGATAGGTTTGTCGATTCAATATCTTTAAAGTATTTTACTGTTCCTACCTTCAATTCATATGTTGCTGCGTCATCGCAAACTATAATACCTTTCGGATGTAACTGCAGCGCGCTTACAGTCCACATATGGTTGACTCCTTCTTCCACCACCTTTGCAAGAGCTCTGGCTTTATTATGGCCATTAATTATTATCAAAACTTCCTCTGAATCCAGCACCGTTTTTACTCCTACAGTAAGTGCTGTTTTAGGAACTTTGTTTATATCATTATCAAAAAATCTTGAGTTTGCAATGATGGTATCCATCATTAATGTTTTAACCCTTGTAAGCGATCCGATTGAAGAACCAGGTTCATTAAAAGCAATATGCCCATCGGGACCAATTCCACCCACAAAAAGATTTATACCACCAGCATTAGCAATTCTTTTTTCATAACTTTCACATTCTTTCTCAAGATCCTTCGCATTGCCATTAAGAATATTTACGAATTTTTTATCAATATCAATATGATTGAAAAAATTATTGTACATAAACGAATGATAGCTTTCAGGATGATTTTCGGGGAGATTAACGTATTCGTCCATGTTAAAAGTTGTTACATATTTAAACGAAATAATTTTTTTCTTATTCAAATAAGCCAATTCTTTATACATACCGATCGGAGAAGAGCCAGTTGGTAAACCTAATACAAAACGTTTTGATGAGGATGGTTTAAATTCCAATATTCTACGGGCAACATAATTTGCAGCCCATTTGGATACCAAATCGTAATTTGGTTGTATTATAAGTCGCATATTAACTCCTTATTTAATGTTTTAAGATATTTTATAATGAACAAAAAAAGAGTACGTCTAGCAAAATAAAAAGATTATTCAGACATGCCCTTTTTGATCCTTTCTTCCTTTGTTAAATCAAATACCTTTTTTAATAATTCTTTGTCAATTTCTGTCATTTCAATTTTACGGCGATTCATTACTCTTTTAGCCACCTCAATGCTTTTTTCAATATTATAAGTCATAAGAGATTCAGAACCTCCCCATGAAAATGAAGGGATATACTTACTTGGAAATCCTGCTCCATATATATTACTGAAAACACCCACTACCGTACCTGTATTAAACATAGTATTTATTCCGCTTTTTGAATGATCACCTATTGTTAATCCGACAAACATTGATCCGCTATCTATTTGCTCATTGTTGATAGTTACTTTAACATTTGAATAATTATTTTTTAAGTCACTATTGTTTGTATCAGCGCCAAGATTAACCCACATACCTAAGTACGAATGACCAAGGAATCCATCGTGCTGTTTATTAGAATGTGAATGAATAATGGAAGCTTCAACTTCCCCGCCAATTTTACAAACCGGTCCTATACTTGTGTCTTCATATATTTTTGCACCAACTTTTATTTTAGAGTCATCTCCAATAAAAACCGGACCCTCTATTGTAGAATTTGGGTAAACTTCCACATTATTTCCTATATAAATCGGACCACTTTCTGCATCAAGAACTGCTCCAGGTTTTATTTTCGAACCATCACCTATATAAATATTATCTCTATTTAGCAGGTATGCACCTTCATAAATTTTGCCCTTAACTTTATCTCCTTTTAAATCTTTTGTAAGAATTTTAAAATCAGAAACTATCTGTCCACCATTAGCATTAACTAAATTCCATGGGTAATCAACAATATTAGCATCAATTTCCTCTTTCTCAAAGCCATCAAAACTTGAAAGTGAAAATAAACAAGAAAGTAGATGTTCAATTATGTCAAGTTTACTTCCGCTTACTTTGGCTGCAATACAAGAATCTCCTTTAAAATAAACCTTATTCTCTTCCTCTAAACTTATTTTTGCTTTTAATATATCATCCGCAATTATTCTGCCATTTATAAATAGGCAGCTTTTTCCGGAAAATGCGTTAACCTTTAAATTAGGATTTTGTTGCTCAACTAAACTTTTCAGATAACTTCTGCAATGCAGAGAAACAGGTAATTCCGGATATTGTTTAGAAATTTTTTCTCTTAAAGTCAATATGCCGCATCTCAATTCATACACCGGTCTAAAGTAAACTAGAGGAAGCAATCGTGAATAATTTACGTCTTCAAATATGCATATATTGTCAACCATAATTATTTCTCCTTAGATTTAATATAATAAGCAATGGATTTTTTCAGCTTAATCTATTTTTAATATTTATTTATTTATTAATTCTATCTTTATAAACATTAGTAAACATGAATTATTATAGCCTTTGATACATTTTTTTTACCGTTTTTATCCGTAGCAACAGCCTTAAGTTTATGTTTACCTTTGGGAATATTAAACCATACCCAATCAAAAGGTGCTTGCGTATTATACCCGATTGAAACTCCATCTACAAAAAATTCAACTTTCGCAATTAAATCGCTATGAAGTGATTGAGCTGTATTAATAATAAAATTGGATCCATGCTTAATAATCTCAAATCTTTTTGGTTTAATTATTTTAATTAATGGAAATTCCTTATCGGTGTGTGAATTTTTAATAATTAGGTCCGGCATATTCCTTGTGAAAATGGTATTTACAAGCGTACCAATTGAATCATCACCGCTAATTTCCCAAAACATTAAACCGCCGAGGTTATATGCATCTGCATATCTGGATTTAAGAGAAATTGATTTTGTGTCATCTAGAGTCCAAAATATTTTTACTTTTGAATTATAAAACCAAGGAGCCATAGCTAAACCATCCCAATAGTATTTATATCCCATTGACTCAATTGTTCTAAGGTTAGAATAATTTCCAAATCCGTCTTTGAAAACGCCTGATGAATCTTTTCCCGGCTGATATAGTCCACCATTGACTGAGTCGACATCATACCAGCATTTACCGTAAAAAGCAGCTCCGGGAATTATTTTTTGACTGCTTACTCCCAAAGAATCGATAAAATATTTCACTGATTTATCGAAAGAATGCTCAGCACCATTATCGGTTGTATCCATTGAAGATGAGAGTAAATTTGTATGATGGGCGGTAGTGTTGTTCCAACTGCCATGAAAATCATAAGTCATTAAATTGAACCAATTTAAATATTGTTCAGCGCTTTTAATATCGTAATTATTTAGATTAGGTTTATCCGCTGCAACTGCGGCTGTTAGAATTAACTTTGGATTAATTATATTTAATTTTTTTCTGAAGAGAGCCAATAATTTTGTAAAATTTTCTTTATCATCTATGTTGTTATGAGTTCCTTCGGGGCCCCCCTTAACCGGGAATTCCCAGTCTATATCAAATCCGTCAAAAATACCTGCTGCAACTCCATTACCTCCAACATTTTTAATTAGCGGAAGATTTCCATTAATAAATTTATTTATACAATCATTAACAAATATTTCTCTTGATTTAGAAGTAAGAGAGGCATCTGAGAAATAGGTTCCACCGCCCCAACCTCCAAATGATAGGAGTATTTTAATTTTTGGAAATTCTGCTTTTAATTTTTTTAGCTGATTAAATTGTCCACGCAGTGACTGTGTTGAATCATCAGCAATACCATCAATGCTCATAGAAGAAGAATATATCTGTTGGTAATCGATATACGAATTTATATGTGCAACAATATTGCCTGAGGAATCTGGTCCGGGAACTGCGAATGCATAGATTAGGACAGTTATTTTATTAGCCGAGCCGGAGGTCTTTATGTTCTTTACAAAATACGAATGATATGAATCTCCGCCAGCATAATATGCAACAATTTCCTTCTTTTGAGCAAACATAAATATTTGAAAAGAAAAAATAAATAGTAAAATATTTTTTATAAACTTATTCAACATTTTTCTCAATTTTTAGTTATTATGGTCTATTAAATTATTAAAATTCGAGTTTCATTTTTCACTAAGCTTTTCAACCCATAACTATTTCCACTTCATTCAACGTTCCAGTTTTCTGAATCGGAATTATTCCATTTAATTTGTTCCCATTAAGTAAAATAGTTTTTACTCCCTTTTCAACTCTTAATGGGTTTTTGACTTTAATATTATAGGTGGCACCGCGCCATTTTCTTACAACCTCAAATCCATTCCAATCTGAAGGAATACATGGATCGATCTCTAAACCTTGATATGTAGGTCGAATTCCGAGAATGTGCTTTGTAACTGCAGTATAAAACCATGCTGCGGTCCCAGTTAGCCATGGATGTCTTGCTCTTCCGTGTGCAGTATGATCTTTTCCCATAATAAACTGGCAATATGAATAGGGTTCAGATTGCCTTATCTCTATAATATCATTTTGATTATAAGGTAAAATCGAATCATAAAATTTCATTGCAGTATTACCATGCCCTAATTTACATTCAGCTATTACAGCCCATGGATTAGGGTGGCTGAATATAGCTGCATTTTCTTTGATACCTTTATAAACTCGAGTTATGTAACCGATATCGTCATCAGGTTTAGAATATGCCGGCAGCACCAAGTGAAGACCATATTTTGAATATAAATGTTTATCAACGGCAGCCATACATTTTTCTGCACGTTCACCAGTAGCTACATCTGAATAAACTGCCCAACTTTGGGCATTCAAAAATATTTTCCCTTCTTCGCTTTCGTTTGTACCGATCTTAATTCCTTTTTTTGTAAAACCTCGGATATACCAATCTCCATCCCAAAGTTCTGATTCACAAGCTTTTCTTACTTTATCTGCCATTGCAGTATATTTTTTTACATCGTCTAACTTTCCTAATTCTTTTGCAGATTCAATAAAAATCTTTATTGCCCAATGGTGCATAAAAGAAACCATAGCGCTCTCACCTCCGCCAAGATTAAGGCAATCATTCCAATCAGCTCTCAACCCTTGACAAATTCCATTATTGCCAATATAGTGATCTGAAAAATCCAAAATTTTAGTCAAATGTTCGTATACAGTTCCTTCACCTCCATTAGCATAAGGAATTATCAGGTCGAAAAATTCCGGCTCTCCATTTTCAACAACCCATTCACAAATTGAAGCAACCAACCACAAAGCATCATCGGAACAAACATCTTCCATCCCATGAACTATATCCGCTGCACTAGGAGTAGGAACAACGGTAGGCAACTTTACACCTGGAAGCTTATTTTCAATCGGTTCAAAAACTGCAGGATCAAATAGATGCAAACCATAACCCATGCTTGTATGACCTTTCAGCAATTGAATAATACGATATTTAGTCTTTTGGGGATTACTATGTACTACTCCCATAACATCTTGCGATGTATCCCTATAACCAAGTCCAACTCTTCCTCCCACTTCTACAAATGAACCAAACCGGGACCATACCACACAAGTCTCAGCTTGGTATAAAGTCCATATATTTATCATTGAATTCAATCCCTGATGCGGAGTGTTACATTGAAAGACTGAAGTTTTCTTATCCCAATAATTTTTCAATGCTGCAAATGCATGGTCTACATTTTTTAATTCAGAATATTTCTTTTTTATAAGTTTTCCATTTTCTTCACGTGATCCGACACCTAACATAAATATTAGTCGCGCTTCGTCTCCGTCTTTCAGAACAATTTTTTTATGAAGAGAACCGCAATGATTCCCACCAAGTTCAGTACTATTGCTGCATTGCCCATTTTCTACTGAAAAGGGATTAGTTTCTGTTCTGTAATTTCCGATAAATGTATCTCTGACACAATCATAGCTGTCCGGATCAAAGTTTGAGGCAAAAAAATGAAATGTCCAAGGTTCATAGAAAAAATCATATTCAATTATGCCTTCCGAAAAATTTGTACCGCTAGCATACAAACTCATTTGTAAATTTTGGTTATCAATTTCGACATGATGAAAGGAAAATTCAAGATAACTAAAAACACTAAGCTTGCGCAACTTACCGCTTTTATTTTTAATCTTGACATCCCATAATTCAACATCATCTTCTAAAGGAATGAATAAAATCTGCTCAGCTTCAATACCCTTGTATTCACATTGAAACTTTGAATAAGATAGTCCATGCCTACAAATATATTTTGCTTCATTGAAGTTTTTGCCAACCGGCTGCCACGAAATTGACCAATATTCTCCGGTATCATCATCACGTATATAGACATAGTGACCTGGTCTGTCTAAAGGTATTCCATTTTGCCGAAATCTAGTTACTCTTTGATGCTCAGTTGATTTGAAAAATGAATATCCGCCTGCATTATGTGATATAACCGTGCAAAGATCTTTTAATCCGAGATAATTCGTCCATGAAACCGGCACATCGGGTCGGTCAATTACATACTCTTTATGTACATCATCAAAATAACCGTAACGCATTAATAACTCCTAAAATTATAAATATATTTAGACAGTAACTTTTTCTTCTTCAATTTTTCTAAACGGCACTAGCCATGTTATCAAGAAAGATGGAATTGTAGCAAACATTATCCAAATAAAGAAATGCTCATACCCAAGGTAATCACTTATAACTCCGCTTATCATTGAAGGCAGCATAAATCCAAGCTGCATTAACGAAGTAGCAAACGCATAGTGTGCCATTTTATATTTTCCAGGTGCAATTTGCTGCATCATATATAAAGTCAAACCTATAAAGCCAAAACCATATCCAAAATATTCAAATACAACAGATACGCTGATTAAAATAAAATTTGTCGGTTGAAAAATAGCGAGATATGTATAAACAGCAAATGGAATATTGAAAAATGCACAAAGAACAAATAAAGATTTTCTTAATCCTTTATTAGCGGTATAATATCCCGCAAGAACTGAACCCAATACAAAAGCTAAAGGCGGAAATATTCCATAGAGAATGCCAATATCCTCCGTTGATAACCCTAGCCCTCCGTGAATCCTAGATGCTCTCATAAAAAGCGGGACTATTTTAACAGCTTGTCCTTCTGCAAATCTATAAAAAATTAGAAAAGCAATTCCCCAAAAGATATACTTTTTCTGAAAAAAAGTTTTTACTACATCTAAAAACTTTGAAGAAGCTTCTTTGAAATTTTCAACATTTTGTGCTTTTCCACCTGAAGGCAAAAACTTAAGATGATAGATACTCATTAAAATAAGAATAGCACCGAATGAACCCATAACAATTGTCCATGCAGGTTTAACACCAATACTTTTTTCAAGAATTCCAGCTACTAGCACAAAAGCGCCCTGCGATAAAATTTTACCAACATTATAAAATGCACCTTGCCAACCGACATATTTTGCCTGGTCTACCGAATCAAGCACATTAATATATACTCCATCGGCAGCTGTATCGTGTATGGCGGAGTTAAGAGCAATTATTCCGAAGAAAATAATTGTCCATTCAAAAAAAGAAGGCAGCTGCAAAGCTAGGACAAGCAATCCAAAGCTCACTCCCCCTAAAAATTGAGTTAAAAGGACGAAATCTTTTTTTGTTCTAAACATTTCTAGAATTGGTCCCCAAAAAGGCTTTAGCGCCCATGGAATAGTGACAAGGCTTGTAAAAAAAGCAATCCTCGCATCTGATATTCCTAAACTTTTGTACATAAGTACCGAGACAACATTCACTACAACGAAAGGCAAACCTTCAGCAGTATACAGTGTCGGCACCCAAAATGCTGGGTTAATTTTTTTTTCAGACATTTAAATTTCCAATAGTAAAATAATAAAAAATTAAGCACATTTGTTTTTGTATAGAAACACTTAACACTATTTAATTAGCATCATTTTTTTTATCTCATTATGACCGTCAAAATTCAATACATAGAAATAAATTCCCGAGCTAAAGCGACTTCCGTGAAATTCTATTTGATGAGAACCAATTGCCATATTACCATTTACAAGAGTAGTAATTACTTGCCCTAAAGTATTATATACCTTTAAAGAAACAAATCCTTCTTTCGGAATAGTAAAAGCGATATTTGTAGATGGATTAAATGGATTTGGATAATTATTAGATAGATAAAAAGTATATCTATTCTCAATCAAATTACTTACTAAAGTGGTATTTTTATTCAATAAAATATTGCCTATAATATGAAGAAGTGTTTCTTGGTATCGCGGCTCCAAATCATATCCAAGAGCCCAGATCATAACTCCTCCGAGTCCAAGGCTTTTTATTGATTCGGTTTTTATTTTTATCGAATTTGTATCGTCATATGTAATAAATCTAGTCGTATCTTTATTTAATAAATAGGGAACTGCGCTTACGCTATCCCAATTATATTTCCAATTTCCGGAATTTAATGAATCGATGATTTGGGAATAGGTTAAAGAGGGTACATCTCCGGTTCTTTTTTTATAAAGTCCGGGAGCATTAAATTCTTTACCATAGAAAGGTTCACCGAATAGCAATTTATTCTTAGGAATGCCAACTCCTCTGCCAATCATATATAAAATTGAAGAATACCCTGCACCAGCTTGGTTGGGGTCTAGCCATGATTGATAAAACGGAGCATTATGCCCGGAAGTATTTGACCATGAGCCATAATAATCATAAGCCATTATTGAAAACCAATTTACATAGTTGACCAAAATTGAATACTGAAAATATTGTCCATAATAAGCAGAGGATGGAATTGCCATTGTAATAATTAAAGATGAATCAACTGAATTAAATTTTTGACGTAATCCTCTAATAAGAGCCGTAAACGGAGCACTTAGAATCTTATTAGGGAACTCCCAATCAATATCAATTCCATCATAATTATTAACTTTAATAAAATTATATGCATTATTTATAAACTTAGTCATTATTGCAGTATCAGATACAATATGGTAGAATCCTGTAGAATCGCCACCTTCTCCAAATGAAATTAAAATTTTCTTATTTGCATTATGTGTAGCCTGTATTAAAGCCGGATTTGGAACTCCGTCTGATAAACCTACAGTACCATCAGGGTTGGGAGAAGCAAATGCATGGATTATCATTGTAAGATCATTGAAATCAATGCTGTTAGGTGAAGGGACATTATTCCAACTAGTATAATATCCAACAACTTCTTGAGAAAACAAAGGAGCGTTAGCAAAAAATAAAGTGTTCAAAAGAATAAGGAATGATACAACTGGAATTTTAGTTAGTATATTTTTTAAGAATGGTAAAGAAATCATTCCAATTAGAACTTCCTTATACATAAAGGATTAAAAAATCACCGGGACTGCTGTTTCAAACAGTCCCGGTTTGGATTATTGAGCTAACTAACTAACTACTTTAGGAGAACCATTTTCTTTGTTAATTCTTGGTTACCTTGAATTAAGGTATAAAAATAAACTCCGCTTGATAAATTATCCATAGTTACCTGATAATTATAATCGCCTTTATTTTTATAAACATTATCTACTACTGTTTTAACCAATTGTCCCATTACATTATATATTCTCAAGCTGACATTTCCTGATTGTGCAACTGTGAATTTTATGTTAGTTGATGGGTTAAATGGATTAGGATATGCCTGATAAAGGGCAAATTGATTTGGTACTTGGGACGGAGTTTTAGGAACACCGGTATATCCACCAGTAAACCACCCCGGATCGCCAACAGGTTTGCCATCTGTTCCACCAGTTTTTAATGTAGTATTGCTATATTGCATATCAGCAAGTTCAGGAAGCGGCCAAGTAGGAATCCAATTACCACTAGTAAAATCAACTTTTGTTAAGTTGTATCCCCAAAGTTCTGAAGTTCCTGTTCCTGTTCTAACAACTTTAAACCAATTTAATAATCCGACATTACTACCTGTACCCGGATTCAGGACTCCGTCAATTGATGAACCAAATCCTGGATTAACATTAAGATTGCCAGATGATATGAAGCCCGGCCATTTTGTCGAATTTGAAAACATATATGAAGTAGTGTCGTTCATAAACTTTGTAAGATAAACGGAATCAATGTGTGCTGTATCATTCCATGCTGTATAAAAGGAAGTAAGTCCAGAAGACCAGAAATAAGCATTATTTTTTACTTCAACTTTTCTAAGCAATTCAGCTGCGGGATCACCCGCACCTGTAGATGCATGCCCGAGAAGAATAGATGCAGTTGTAGAATCAAGAAGTCCCATGGTAATTAAGGAAGGTCCTGTATTAGCTGTAAACGAGTCCCATCCAGCAAATTCTGTTTTATTTTCTCCTCCGGCATAAGCATTATAGAAAATGTTATTGTCAAATTTAGCATTAACCATTCTATCTAAGAAGAAAGGATTTTTAAATGTGTTAACAATATCATTATGTGAAAATTCGTAGTAATTTACAATACCGCCGGTTGCAGCGGTAGCATAAGCTCCAACACAAAGCATTGTGCTGTATTTTATAACAATTGAATCGGTTTGAAACGCACCAATATAATTTTCATTACGAAGAACTTCGCCAACATACCATTGATTTGGTTGTGTAGTCATATTCCTAAATTTACAATTTGTAATGAATATATCGTCAAGATTTCCGCTATATCCGACAGCAAACTGCGACCATTGCTCAAATATAACATTATCTGCTGTAAATCTAATCTTATCTGAAGATAATTGAACTGCTTGTCCTGAACCATAATTGACAGAATTATTAATAGCAATTCCAAGTAAATACAAATTCTTAAGATTAAAACTAGCGCCTGTTCCAGTGAATGAGAATAAAACTCCTGGTATTGATCCATCTGAGAGTACATCTGGCTGAATACATGGGGGTCTACCAGTCACGGGATCTAAAACCCCAAGTATCGTTACTCCTGATTTTGAAGTAATTGTTCCATCAAAGATATATGTAGTATCTAGTGAAACTAGTTTATAAACACTATGCAATCTTGCACCTGTAGCGGATGTATCCCCTCCGATTACTACGTCCAATGTCGGACCCTTCGCATAAACCGTAAGTGTATCACTTGAGGCATATGCATTGCTTGGAGCAAATAATAATGCAACCAATGCAACCAAAAAAGAAATTGTGAATAACGCTTTCATGAAAATACTCCTTTCAAAGAGAGTTTGTGTTAAGTAAATTAAATTAACTGACATTGATAGAATTATTTGATAATAATTTTATCACTAACTTTGATTTTTGTTCTGAGAATAATCTGCCACCTCCTTCTATCCTCTTACTTAGAAATTTATAATTAATGTTTTTTATATAAGTATAATGTATCATTTTGTGAAAATTTAAATTTTTAGATTAAAGCTTCAAGCGAATGCCTAAATCTGCAGTCATGCCATAATCCTGCTGCGCCAATGGGACACCTCCTCCTTGAATAACACTAATATCATTTGCACCATTAATATTATTTAGATCTCCATATAATTGCATTCCGTACCATGGGAGATCTTGCTTTGCTGCAAGATCCCATCTTGTATATGCTGAAGTATGTCCTCGTAATTGCGGCCAAAAATTAGTACTTGTAAAAATATCAGCTTGGTAAATCATTGAAATACGGATCGAAAAGCTAGCATAATCGTACCCGATAGATAGATTTGCAATATTGTTGGGTTGATCAAGTAACCGATCTGTGTAGGAAGTATCTACCGGAACAGTTAATCGCCCTACTTTGTTAAGAGAGGAATAAGGATATTTTGCTGACGAATATACATGAGTATAATTTGCACTGAATACTAAACCGCTAAAAGGAAATGGTAAATACCAAAAATGAGTTTCCCAATCCAATTCTAGACCGGAAACAGTCGAACGATTAGGATCATTAATAAATGTAGAAACCTGATAGGTTCCAGAAGGAGGAACGCTTGGGACATAAGAGAAATATTGGATAGCATTGTTTGCGGTTACATAAAAACTAGTTGAATAAATTAAGTTGTCTATCTGTTTTAAAAACCCGCCGACTGTAAATAATCCAATTGTATTGTCATAAAAAGACAGATAAGCATCATAATTTGTAGAACGTGAAGGCACTAATTGAAAATTATTCCAGGCAATAGTATTTCCCGTAGATACATCGATCCTCGGAACAATTGAATTATAATCGGGATAAGCAACTGTATTAGTGTAAGATAATCGAACATCGAACCATGATAATGGCTTATATCTTAAGCTCACATCGGGTAACCAATATGGATGCGAGAGGGTAAAACTTGTATCGTTATATATATATGAACCACCTCCTGTTGCGGATGCAGTTGTCTGATGTCCTCTTGGCGCTGTATAATCAGTTTCAAGGTTTTGATACCTAACTCCGGGTATAATTGTAATGTCAGGACCCACTTTTATAGTACCCATTAAATAAAAAGCGCTTTTATATTCATTTCCGGAGTAATTATTAGTAGTTGATTGAAAAGTATCATAAAAGTATGCAATGTTTGCGCCGGGTGTTTTGCTAATTAAACCAGCATTCTTATTAACATAATTAACCATTTCAGATAACATTGCATAGTTAAGAGGCAATGTCATTGGATAATCACCTCCAAGAAATTTCCCATAATTGTAATTCGGATCAAGGAATGGTGAAATTGGGATACTAGTAGTATTTGCATAACCTGTAGTTGTTGGAAAATGATTAGCAATCAGATTGTCGACAAAACTAGCGCTAGTTAATCCTAATCCCTGTCCACTATATTGGTTAAATGCATAAGATCTAGTTTGATAACTGTATGCACCTCCAAACTTAATATCGCTTGAAATTAAGTCCGAAATATTTATAACAGTTTTTAAGTCGAGAGAACCAGAAAATTCACGCGATCTTGAAAAGCTACTATTATTTGTAAGACTGGTAAGGTATGTTTTATTGGTATTATTTACTGCAGATTTAGGAATATTTTGCGGTATTATATTAACTACCCCATTATATTGATCAAGTCCTGCAGAAGCTTGTTGAAATCCTACCGACCAATCATTCGGGTCTTTAGTTTCAGAGTAAGAATGAGATAGTTTTACGGTCACATCGAAAATTGGAATTTGCTGCTGATAACTTAATGAATTTGAAATTATATTAAGTGTGCTATTTGAATATGCTAAATTATAATTATGTAAATTATTAACTAAATCATAAGTTTCACTACGGTTTTGCACATCTGTTTTACCGGAACTTAAAAAATTCGAGAATTTTATCTTACCGTTAGGTATCAAATAATCCATTACTACTGTTCCATTATATCGTTGTCTATCCCTTGGAATATCATTAAGGGTGAGTGTTTGAGTATAATATTGAGAAAGGCTGCTTCCGGCATGTGTATAACCAGCTCCGAGTTCATTAGAAGTAAGATTTTTCCTTTCAATATCTAGTTGTGCAAAAATTCCTAATTTATCATTAAGAAATCTATCTTCGGCACTACCGACATATTTATAATTGTTTAATTTGTTATTTGCATCCGATAACCCATTGTAAGCCCCTTCTATTGTTAATCCAAATTGTGGCACACCTGGTTTAATTACTTTTGCTTCACGAAGCTCAAAATTGACTACACCCCCGATTACATTTGCATCCATATCCGGTGTAACAGTTTTACTAACCGAAATTCCTTCCAACATATTAGAGGATATCATGCTTAAATCTGTACTTCGATCATTAGGATTTGATGAAGATAACTGTACTCCATTAATCATTATTTGATTGTATTTTGGCGCTAAGCCACGTATAACAACCTGATCTCCTTCTCCTCCACTTCTTAATACCGACATACCAGGAAGTCTTCCTACTGATTCAGCTGCATTTGCATCAGGTAATTCCTGAATTTTTGCCGCCGAAACAACATTTGTAATTTTATCTGATGAAAGCTGCTGGTTAATAGCTTGAGTCTGCCCGGTTGCTTGAGCAGTTACAACTATAGTTTCGCCTTTTATTCCAACTGGTTCTAATTTAAAATTTTCAACTAATTTCTCACCTTGCTTAACTTTGATTTTAGTTTGTTTTTCTACATAACCTATATAAGTTGCTCTAAGAGTATATGAACCGGGAGGAACATTAGTTATTGAATATTTCCCTTCTATATCTGTTGCAGCTCCGAGACTCGTTCCAACAAGGATTACGTTTGATCCAAATAGGGGTTCACCGGTGGCTGCATCTTTTGCTATTCCGCTAATTTTGGCACCCTCTGCAAAAACAAAAAATCCCCCAGGTTTAGTAGGCTCTAATTTGAAATTTTCAACCAAGTTTTCCCCGTCTTTTACATTTATGTGTATTTTCTGATCTTTATAGCCCACAGAAGAGATATGAAGAGTGTAAGAACCTGCAGAAACATTTGAGATATTAAACTTTCCATCAATATCTGTAGTTGCCCCAAAGTTAGTTCCTTCAATAATTACATTAGCGCCAAAAAGTGGATCACCAGAACTCGCATCCTTTATATTCCCACTAATATTGCCAGTTGCAAAAGCGGCATTAATTAAGAAGGAAATAAGAAAAATCGTTATACTTGAGACAGTAAAAAATCGACGCATATTATTCTCCTTAGATAGTTATTTACATTAAATTTCATTTTTTATATTATTAATTTTTACACAATAATTGAATTTTTTGCAATAATTTCTCGAGCAAATGAGCAAGCACCTAGGACAGCAGCTTTTCCATTCTGCAATTGTGATTTTAGTATTTTCACCTTGCCTTTGTAAACATTCAATATGTTTTTCTCAAAATAAAAATTTGTAGGTTCCATTAGCAGTCCATCTGAATCTGCAAGTCCTCCAAAAAGGATTATTGCTTCTGGATTAAAATATGAAACAACATTTGCCAAGGCTTTTCCGAATACTTCTCCTGTATAATTAAATGACTTAATAGCTATTGGATCA
>JAJXTM010000315.1 GCA_021783875.1 Bacteroidota bacterium | reverse complement strand
TTTTTGTGGTGTCAATAATTCAAGTCTTATTAAGAAGCCTAGTGTAACACCAACCGCAAACAAACTAAGAAGAGCAATCATATACATGATCCCAATTCTTTTATGATCAGTTGAAAGAAGCCAAGCGGAAATTCCTTTCCTTTTTCCTTCGTCTATTAAATAGCTTGATAAATGGCTATTTTTATCAACAGCCAATGAATTATTCAACATAAAGTTAACCTCGTTTAAATTTCATTATAACTAAAGATTTTAATTTTTCAATTTTTGAGTTATAAAGCTTGTTTGCGGATGTTTCTTAAATAATACAAATTTTACAAAGGCAAAAACCATTAAAATCATAAAGATACCAATTGCAGCAAAAAGATAATTAACCAAAGCTTCGTTCTTTGGTTGAACTGCAAAACAAAATCTCAATACCTTATCTATAACCGGGACAGCCTCCCCTCTTGCAGCATCAATTATAGCAATTTTAAAGTCGATAGGAAGAATTTGGAAATTACCTTGTGAATCAAAATCAGGTTCTAGATAGCGACAAATCTTTCCATCCTTAGAAACAAAAATAACGATACCAGTATGAAGGAAAGTGTTACCCTGCTTCTCAAAATGAAATCCTGCAGCATCAGTTAAAATTTTTATAGAAGCACTATCACCAGTTAAAAATCTCCATGATGAAAAAGGAATTTTTTTATTAATTAAATTCATTATTTCCATCTTTTTATTGTATGCGTCTTTAAATGTATCATATGGATTTATACTAACTGTCAATAAATTATAATCTTTCCCGGGAATTAGATCCACATTATTCACAGAAGTAGCAATCTCAGTCATAAGAGGAGTACAAATACCTGTACATTTATAATACGCAAAGTCAATAATTGTCGGCTTATTAACCAAGTCCTTTAGTAAAACTTTTTTTCCGTTTGAATCAATAAAATTAAGTTCCAAAGGAATATATTTCCCAAGTTTCTTAACGATACCAATAGGTATATTATCAATATCCGCAGCAGGAGTATTAAACTGAAATATAAAAGATATAAACAAAAGTAAAGTAGTAAATAAATGTTTCATTCTAACTTTTAATAAAATAATTTATTCATATAGCCGTAAAAAGTAGACCAATCATTTTTACTCAAATCAAAAACTTTATCGTTGAATCCATCATTATTAATATTGTTTATTATTATATCAATGAAAACCTGTTGATTTTTATGCCATTCGGTGGAATTATTTAGTGTTACCAAAGCTTTCATTTTATCATTAGTAACATTATAAAATATTTCAGCACCTTTTGGAGAATCTGTAGAAATATTTTTTAATATACTCTGAATATGACTATAAACCTTTCCGTAATCATTTTCAGTTAACAACATGGCATCAGCGATTGGGATTTGACCCGGGAGCTTTTGTTTTTGTTCAAGATGATATGTTTTAACCAAATCAGCAGTTTCTTCAGGCGAATCCTCCGGCGGATCAGTTACAAAACTTTTCCTAATATAATCTGCGAGTGCAAATCTATCGGAAGGAGATAAATTAGAAAATGACACCATTGCACTTCCTTTAATTCCTTCAGATAAGGTTTTAAATATTCCCGAAATTTTAGGTCCGTTAACCCAACCAACTTTACTTGTAAAATTTCTTGGTTTAGGTATAAGTGCCGGAGCTGCAATGCCATCCCCCTTACCATCAATTCCATGGCAGGCAACACAAGAGGCATCAAATATAGCCTTACCTTTACTTATCATTTCAGGAGTAGGGGTAGTCAAAGAACTAATATCAGTAGTTATGCTTTCACTTGGCATAATTAGAGGTAGATCTTGTACCACATTTGTATCAGGGACTGATAGTGGTATTGTCGCTTCTTCCATATAATTTATTTTATAAAGGTAAAAAACGCCTATGCCAATAGATATGATTAAAATATAAGGGTAAACTAAACCAAATATTTTAGTAGGGTTCTTTTTAATTTCATTTAATAATTGCATAATATCTTTTTCGGATTTATTAATATTTTAATTTTGATTTTAGTCATTAAATATGAAAGTCTAAACCTTTTTTAAGTTTTGGATCACCAATCGGCAAAAGATTATATTTATCACTTAATGATTTAAAAAGTATTATTACCAATCCGATTGCTGCAACAGGATAGACAAAATCAGTCCAACTAATTGAATATACTTGAGAATTATAATTCATGCTTGGCATAACCATCCAATAAATATCTAAATAATGCGAGCATAAAATCCAAACTGAAATAAATTTTAATTTTTTTATGTTCGTTTTAGATTTATAGGAAAGAAGATAAAAAAATGGAATAACAAAATGAGTTAAGACTATAAGAATAGAAACTACTTTCCATATTCCTGTCCATCTATGCATAAACCATATAGTTTCATCAGGGATATCTGCATACCATGTCAAAAGATACTGAGAGAAAGCTATATATCCCCAGAATGCAGTAAATGTAAAAAGGAGAACTCCCAAGGTATAGTAGTGTTCTTTTGTTATTTTAGAATGCAAGTATCCTCTCTCATTTAACAGAACAACCGCTAAAGTAAGTGCAGCTAAAGCACACCAAACAGTCCCGGAGAAAAAGTAAACTCCAAAAATAGTAGAGAACCAATTTGGTTCTAGACTCATTATCCAATCAAAGGAAATTGCAGTTAAGCTAAAAGCAAATACGGGCATAAATCCAGCAGAAAGCTTAATATTTTTTGTAGTCAGTAATTGTTCTTTAGAGGAATCCTGTTTCCTTGAATTCCGAATGATTAAAAAATAAAATAGGCTCCAAATAATAAGAATACCTAGAGATCGCATATAGAAGAAAGGGATATTTAGATAAACAGTTTTACCTTTTAACATTTCACTACTAGCTACAATTTTATTATGAGTCCAGGGAAAGAGGTTATGCATATTAAAAAGTAAAGGAATAACCAAAAAAATAAGTAGAGGAATAATAGCAGCAAAAAATTCACTTACTCGTCGGAATGGGGTACTCCATTCGGCGCCTGCAATGTACTCTAATGCCACCAAAAATAATGAACCTACACCGATGCTAACCAAAAATAGAAATGTAACTAAATAGCTATATGAGGCTCTTGCTGGGTTAATCAAAAATCCTAACAAGCCTAACACAACACCAATTAGAAAAAGAATAATTCCAAAAGTTTTGAGTTTAGCCGGCAAAATTTTTCTTTCATAATTAATTTCAGTTAATTGCATTTTTCCCGGTCTCCTTTTTTAACTCTTTAATGGCTTGGAAATCTGATTCTTTTGGGTTTTGAGCTCTTTGTAATACCCTGATATAATCAATTATTGCCCATCTTTGTTCACGAGTAATTTGATATGCAT
>JAJXTM010000314.1 GCA_021783875.1 Bacteroidota bacterium | reverse complement strand
CATTACAATTAGTGCAAAGCTTAAATAAACTGCCCACATTGTTGAATGAAATCCTAAAATTATATCCGATAGGAACATTGTCGCAAGCGGGATTATGAATGCTGTTTTTTTATCTGTGAAATATGCGCCTCCGAATAATGCCATTGCTGCTACCGGTGTGAAGTTCGGGTAATGCTGTAAAAGCCTTAGAACTGCTGCTGACAGAACCATAAACGTTATTGTAATAAATCGTGAAGTATTTTTGCATCTGAGCATTTTATATACCTTTTATATTAAATTATATTGAGTAAATTATTAATGTTTAATTTTGATTTGATTTCTATCCTTCATTTTAGAAATAACAATCAGCTTTCTAATACTAGTTGAACCTAATCATCAATCTTTAATCATTATTTTTTATCCCTATCATCCAAATAAATCTTAACTTAGCTAAAATAATTTTGAATTAGAACAGTACAGTTCATTGTAATGAACTTTTGCTTCAGTTATTCTCACAAACTTTGCTACCTATTGAACTGCAGCTATTAGCTTATGTACTTTTAATCCACCTTTGATATATACAAATTTGCTCAACCGAAAATTATTTCATAGACATAAAAAAGTAATTGCTTTTATAATTTTATATTTTCAATTTAAGGAAAATTCTCTAATACTTTTAACTGAGTCTTTTTTGTATAATGTTTCAGCAATTAATTTGTACGTACCTTTAGAATTAGGAAGTGTCAAATCAAAATCGGTAATGTCTCTACCAAAACTTAAAACACTAATATTTTTTTCCAATGTTTTAATAATTTTATTCTCTCCATTCAAAAGAGTGAGTTTCAATGTACCTTGCCATTCTTGCTGTAGATCATTTATTACATAAACAGGAACTTTTATTTCTTGTCCAGCCGGATATTCTTTATCCCATTTATCAATCATAATACAAACAGGCAGAAACTCACGTTTAATATATTTTTCAAAAATAGGTTCAAAAATAAGATTTTTTACATCTATCCAATCATCGCTAGTATACCCTTTTGGTCCGTAAGGTCTTGAATAGCCTAGCCCACAGAAATACATAAGAGCTGCACTTGAGCGGTGACACCGCCAATATTCAGTGACAATTGCTAAATTCTCGGCATGAATAATTCTCCTTTGTTCTGTTGTGAGATTTTTTCCAAATAATTTAATATAAACGCTATCTGAACTTTCCGTTACGGAGCCATCCCTGTTTAACCATATCCAATCATACTCATCTATATCACGAGCATTTTTATAGGTACCGGAATCCAAGGGGAAATATTGATTTGCATCATTGAAGAAGTTAGGTTTCGTTTTAACACTGAACAAATCTTTTAGATATCCTTCTTTGGAAGGATAAACACCAGCATTAAGATATCGCACAAATAAATAAGGATGTTCTTCAATACAATCACCTTTAGATTGGGGAATCCCCCACCCATTATCCCAGGGGCGCTTAGACATATCTAAATGCCGAACAGCACGGACTGCTTCACCGGATTCTCTTGTATCACTTTCATTTTGAGCGTCCCATATAACAACACAAGGATGATTCCATCTTTCCCGCATCCACCTTGTATATTCATTAATCAGAACACTTGCTTTTATTTTAGGAGTCTTCCATGATTTTGGTCCTTCCCATAACGGATATTCATCTTGGATTAAAAATCCGGTTTCATCGGCTATTTGATACCACTTTTCCGGTGGAAACCCAATACAAAAACGTGCACAGTTCCAGTGCATATCCTTAAATTTTTGGAACAGCTTTCGCACCCATTTGCTATTCCAAGGCAAATCACCTCTCGAGGAATCTTCAAAAAACCGGAAGATGCATATATTTGTACCAAGCATTGAATAAGGTTTTCCGTTCAACATTGCTCGATCTTTGACTTCGTCAAACTTGAAAGATCGCATACCAAATCGTATGGTTTTGGTATCTTTTCCGGTCGATAATTTCAGGCTATAAAGGAAAGGATCTTCCGGGCTCCAAAGGTGACAATTTTTTATAGGAATAGTAAAATCAACAACGTTTTTGTTTTCTGAACTAAGACTACTTTGATTGGTTTTACCTGAGATAATCTCTTTTCTTGATTTGTATTCGTTTACTGAATAATCCAAAGAGAACTGCCCCATGTCTTTATCACTCTTTATTTCCGCTCTAATTTTAATCAATTTCTTATTTATATCCGGAGCTATTTGAACATTCTCAATAAATGGGAAATTTGATAAAATAATTTTCACATCATCATAAATACCGGGAATGTATTTTACTTTTTCGATATCAATTCCTACCGGAATTGTATCAGGAACATTATCATAATAGGCGCCGACTCTAATAATTAATTCGTTTATTTCACCTGCAGGTTTCAAATAATCTTTAATGTTGAGCAAAGTAGGTGTGAAACAAAAAAAGTTGGAGCCTACTTTTTTACCATTAACATAAACAGCTGTGCCATAACAAGCTTTGTTTATTTTTAAAAGCACTACCGGCGGTATTGAATCACTAATTTTGAAATATCGCCGATACCAAAAATAATTTCTTTTTGTGCATTTAACTCCTACGCTGTCGAATTTTGGCGAAGCCATATCAACCAGACCCGGGACAACAATATTATGACTAAAATTAATTGGCAATTTATTTCCGGAGAAACTCTCTGCAATATCCCATTTACCATTTAGATTAATGTTCTTTCTTTGTCCGGTATTAGTTGTTTTACAGAAAGTATATGAAAAACTAATAAGAATAAAAAAGATTAATAAATATTTTGATTTCATATATATATTCCTAATAGTGATAATTTAAATTATTGTTTTAAAAATTTTATTTTGTAATTGGACCGGAAGGTGAAATATCTTTATACGGACCTTCAGGTTTATCTGAATACAAGAGGCGTGCGAAATCCTTTTTTTAATTTACTTATTGAAAAAGATTTCTTCTCATCCTTTGCTTTTTTATTTATGTATGTTGAAGCAGTCAAAATGCTAGCGGCAATTAGACATAAATTCTTCGACTATTTTTACATCTTCTTCGCTGCCTAGAAAAAGAGGCGAATTTTCGTGCAGGCTTTCCGGCTGAATTTCCATTATCCTTTGCTTTCCGTTTGAAGCTCTTCCACCGGCTGCTTCAACAATAAATGACATTGGATTGCATTCATACATTAGTCTAAGCTTCCCATTGGGATGATGGTGATCTGCGGGGTACATATATATTCCGCCGTATAAAAGATTACGGTGAATGTCTGCTACCATTGATCCAACATAACGTGCTGAATATGGACGCTCCGTGGCTTCATCTTCATCTTGAAGATATTTTATATATTTTTTTAACCCCGGATGCCAATATAAATAATTCCCTTCGTTGAT
>JAJXTM010000313.1 GCA_021783875.1 Bacteroidota bacterium | reverse complement strand
TGCTCAATCTGCTGACTGCAATTTTCATTGATAGCAATGATGCTTGCAAAATATTTATTTCATCAATTTTATGACGATTTATCGCAGCTACCGAATATGCTTCAGACTTTTCTAAAATATATGGAAATACTTCTTCTCTTTCATATTCGGTAAGCTTTTTCGAGTCGTTAATTCCTTCAATATATATATCAGGTAAGAAAATAACCGATGCACTCACTACAGGACCCGCTAGCGGTCCGCGCCCTGCTTCATCTACTCCTGCAATGAGTTTTATATGATTGGTTAAAAATGAATTATCGAAATTTTTCATTTTGCAAAGTAAATAGCTGCTAAACCGAATATCATATTTATTTTTAAAATTAAACTTATCTTTTTTAAATTTTGTACCGAATCATCCTCTATTAATGATTTAATTATATATAATAGTGATGGAATAACAGTAATTAGTAATATTATAAAAAATTCGATCTTATATATTCTGATAAAATATAGAGAAAATACTGCTGCAAAAAAAATCAGAATAAGTAAAATAATTATTCCTTTGGCAGCTTTAAATCCGAATTTTTGAGGGAATGTTATGACTCCGAGTTTTGAATCCCCCTCAACATCTTCCATATCTTTAATTATTTCCCTTATTAGATTTAATAGAAATGCAAATCCGGCGGGGATTAATGAAAATTGCCGGTTGGAAACAATAATTCCTCCGTAAAAAAATGTCATTCCGGTTAATATTGCAACGGTAATATTACCGCCCAAAACAATATGCTTTAACCTAAATGAATAAAAGAAAAGAATAATCTGTGTTCCTAAAACAATTATGAATGATGCAAATCCGGCATAGAATGAAAAAAAAATCGCCGATAAGTTTATGCTTATATAAAAAATAATTGCTTCTTTAACCGAAATTACTTTTGCCGGTAATGGTCTTTTTGATGAATTTATTTTGTCAATTTCTAAGTCAAAAATATCATTGATTGCATTACCGCCTGCGGCTGTTAATGCTCCGGCTATAGCTGCAGAAATTACCTTTAATAAAATGAAATTGGCTGTGGCGCAAACTATTGCCGCAATTATTATCGAAATAAATGTAATCAGACAATTCAAAGGTCTCGATATTTTTATAAAACCCGAAATTTTATTTGAAAAATTCATAAAAAACATTGTTCGTTTAAGTTCTCTAAAAGGATTTTATTAAAGCTTATGAATAATATTAAAATTGATTTACGATTCCAAAATGGATTTTACCGTTTGAAAATGTATCTCCTTTTGCTAATGCAAAACTTACACTTAATACCCCTAATCCGGTTTCTATATCCATTCCGATGCCGTATCCTATATTGAATCCTTCGGACTTTAATATATTCATAGCCGGTACGCTGTTCCGAAGATAATAACCTGTATCAAAAAAAAGAAATGCAAACGATCTCCTTGTTAGAAGAGAACGGAACTCCAAATTAGTCCACATTATTCGGTTTCCTAGAAATTGACTTTCGTTATATCCTCGCAATGAATTTGTGCCGCCTAATCTGTATAAATCGCTATTCTCCAAAAATGACCCTCTTAATTCTCTGCCGTGAATTCCGAATGCAATTACTTGCCTTGTGAAAATTTCATAAAATGTTTCTAAATCTAATTCTAATCTTTGAAGATTAATATTTGTAGCCATGTCCGGAGTAAAGTATTGTACCGGTCCGGAAATATTTTTTCTGCTGAAAGAGTATGAGTTTAAAAATAAAATGCCTTGAGTAGGAGAATATGGATCGTCACGTGTATCTATTTTTAAATTAAATCCGGTGGTTACCGAACTTGAATTATAAACTGTAAATATCTGATTTCCGTTGTCGGTTGGAATTACGGCATCGGTTGAAATGAAAACGGATGCTGAAATTGTTTCTGTTGCTAGATATTCCAATGATGCCTGGATGTCTCTTTGTACATATGTGCTGTCCTGGCTTCTTTGCTGAAAACTTAAATTTAAATTAAACGGATAACCAAAAAGCCAGGGTTCAAGATATTTTAATTCTAAATCTTGGGACGATCTTGCGTATTGCTGCCAATGAATTGAAGCTGCTCTGCCGGTTCCGAATAGATTTCGCAAACTTATATCAACTAGACCTGTAAAATAACCGCTGGTATTTTGCGCTGCCGCAGGTATATATCCTATTATTCCGTCGAAATTATTTGTTTCTTTCTCTTTCAAAGTAATTTTAAGTACTCCTTCATTCTTTGAATTTATATAGTATTCCGGCAATGAAACCGGTTCAAAAAATGCTAACCGGTTTAGCTGATTCGGTAAATTATCAATTTGCTTTTGTGAGTACTCTTCTCCTGGCTTTATTCTTAACTCTCTCTCTATCACATTGGAATTTGTCTTTTTATTACCGTCAATTTCTATGCTGTCTATTTTACAATATCTATCTTTATCTATTTTAAGATTTATATTTGCAAAGAAATCATTCTTATTTGTATCAGAAAGAAAATAAACCGATTCGACGATTATTTTTGCAAATGGATAACCATGATTTTGAAAATGATTTAATGCATTTGAAATATTCTCTTCCAAATCAAATTTATTATATATATGATTTTCCAGAAAATCGAAAGATGATTTAATATTTCTGTCAGCGCTTGAGTCTAATCCGGTTATATAAATATTTTTAATATAGGTAGGTGAGTTTTCTTCAACATTTATCGATAAACTTACATGCTGAGAATCGGGGTAAAACTCAATTTGAGTTCTGCTAAAATCGGCGTGAAAATATCCCAGCATGCCTAAATTTGCCGCTAACCTTGTCTTTACTGAATCTATTATTCCCTTGTATAACTTACTCCCTGCATTGACTCCGCTCCATTGAATATACTGATCTGAAGTAAATGATTTATTGCCGGCTATTTCTATTTTTTCAATTGTTTGTGAAAAAATAAAAATTGTAAATAATACGGATAAGAGCTGTGCCTTAATTAGGAATGACATCTATGGTTTTCATTTTTTTGCCTATAGATTCAATTGTAATTTGATTCCTAACTAAATCAATATCGGAAGGATAAACAGAACAAACATTATAACTCGCCGCATTTAGCGCTCCTAAAGAAATAGCAGTAATAATATTTTCCTCAAAATTTAAATCTTTTTCTAAACCCGAAACAATTCCCGCCGTAAAACTGTCTCCGCTTCCGGTAGGGTCTATTGCTTTTATTTTAGGAGGCACTACCTTATAATAAAAGTTAAAATTTGCTGCGTATACCGGATCACTGCCTTGAGTTAAAAATATTTGCTTTATCCCCATTGTGTATAAACTGTTCAGATATTCAATTACCTCTTTCTCACTTTTTAATGAGTTATTTAATGAATTATTTACTTCTTGAA